>CAUSEX010000016.1:0-19223 GCA_963531145.1 uncultured Candidatus Saccharibacteria bacterium | reverse complement strand
AAGAAACGGGCGTTGCTTTGCCGCGCTGAAAAGCGGTCGTATAGAAACTTATAATCTAATGTATCAATCCACAAAGACAGCATTAAGACCTTAATTTGAAATGATTCGATTTTACTTACAAAAACTAGTTCGCGATAAAGTCGTGAAAAAGTGTCTGGACGACGAAGAAGTTTTACGTACGGAGTACCACACATTAGACAAACAAGAGTTTCGCCGCGAGTTGCTCCGCAAGGTTCACGAGGAGGCAGACGAAATTCCGCTGGACGACAATCAGCGTGATGAATCGCTCAAAGAGCTGGCTGATTTGCAGGAAGTCGTTGACGCGCTTCGCCAAGATTTTGGCTTTTCTACAGAGCAAGTTCAAGAGGAAATGGCGCGTAAAAAGCAGGATAAAGGCGGCTTTGACAAACGACATTACATTAAATATCATGATCTGGCGGATGATAGTAAATGGGTGGAGATCTTCCGTGCTCAGCCGGATAAGTATCGCGAAGAAATGGCGGACAGCAAAGAACGGAGCCGTTACGCGAAAATCAGCAAGGGTGTGTACAAGCATAGCAAATCAGGCAAACTATACGAGGTGATCGGTCTAGCATTAGAAACTGAGGCGGAAGAGATCCTGGTGATTTACCGGTCTCTCTATGAGAATGAATATGAATTATTCGCCCGTCCTGCCAGCATGTTTACGGAAACAGTAGTGCTGAACGGGAAATCTGTGCCGCGATTTCAGAAAATAAACTCTGAAATTAAGATGTAAGCGTGATTAAGACAATTACTTTTATCACCGGCAATCCGCACAAACTTGAAGAAGCCAGGTCGGTTCTGAAAGACTATGGTATTGTTGTTGAGCCGCTGCAAACTAACATTGATGAAATCCAGCATCATGATCCGCTGAAAATTACCGAAGCGAAAGTTAAGTCGGCGTACGAAAAAGCAGGCCAGCCTGTTGTTGTTAATAATAGTAGCTGGGAAATTCCAGCACTTGGCGGCTTTCCGGGCGGTTATATGAAAGATGTTGTTGGCTGGCTTACGGCTGAAGATTTTTTGGCTTTGATGAAAGATAAAAATGATCGGAGAATTATATTGCATGACGTCGTGGCATATTTTGATGGCGAGCAATCAAAGCTGTTTATATATGATCAAACTGGCGTGTTTATAAACGAGCCGCGCGGCGAAGGAACGTCAATGAATCAGGTTGTATCAATGGAGGATAGCGGCGGGTTAACGATTGCTGAAGAATTTGCGCTCCGTCATGACGGCGCGGAGATTAACCCTTGTCATTTTCAGCATTGGCAGAAATTCGGTGAATGGTTTATTGCTCGCGACAACGATTAGCTACCGCAATGGTGTATAATTCATCGTATGAATAAGTTTAAGAAGCTGAAACTTTACTGCTTTTCGCCGCCAGTGATGCTGGCAACACTAGCGATTGAAATTATTTTGGCAATTTATACGTTTTGGCGTTATAAGCTAAACGCTGTGACGAGGATTACTATGGCGCTGCTCATCTGCCTGGCGCTGTTTCAGTGGGCTGAGTATAATGTTTGCGAAGGCACGATTTTTCTTGATAGCCTAGGCTGGGCAAAGCTTGGTTATATGGCGATTACTATGCTGCCGCCCCTGGGCATTCATTTGATTTATCAACTTTCTGGCGATAAAAGGTGCTGGATTCCAGTTCTAGGTTATATTTTGGCAGCACTATTTGTCGGCTATTTTTTATTGGAAGCTGACGGCGTAAAAGCTGGCGCCTGCTTAGGTAATTACGTAATCTTTGAGAATCGCGATGAATTTTATCCGATTTATGCGGGATACTACTATGGTTTGTTGATTATTGCTATTGTATACGCTTACATCCAGAGTAAAGCTGCTGTAAAAAACATTCGCCGATCTCTGTGTTCGCTAATGATTGGCTATATCTTGTTTATGGTGCCGACAACGTTTGTTAATATCGTAGATCCGTCGACGATTTCTGGCATTCCGTCGATTATGTGCGGTTTCGCGGTGCTGTTAGCGGCAACTTTAGCAGGCAAGGTCTTACCAGAATACTTTGATAAATAAGGCTACGTGATATTGACGAGTTGTAGCTAGACGTGCTATAATAGTAGATGTAATTCTATTACGCGTAATATTAACTATAGAGACTCGCGCGAATTGGCAAGTCCGGGCAACGGATACTACCAGCCGCCGAGGCTTTTAAATGGGAGCAAGAGGGCAATGAAAGCACTTTTCGGTACCAAAATTGGTATGACCCAAATCATTGGCGAGGACGGCACCACTATTCCGGTGACGCTGATTCAAGCTGGCCCGATGACTGTGACTCAGGTCAAGTCTGTCGAAACCGACGGCTACAACGCAGTCCAGGTGGCATATGGTACGGGTAAGAACCTGAGCAAGGCCGTGGCTGGACATGTCAAACCAGCCGGTGTGACCCCGAAAAAAATCGGGGAAATTCGCGTTGACGAACTTGGCGAAATCAAGGTCGGCGACACATGGGACGTCTCGGAGTTTGAGCTCGGCGACGTTATTGATGCTACAGGCATCAGCAAGGGTAAAGGTTGGGCTGGCACTATCAAGCGGCACAACTTCAAACGCCACCGCAAAACCCACGGCGGCAAGGGTAATACGCGCAAGGTCGGTTCGATCGGCAGCATGTACCCGCAAAAAATATTCAAAGGCAAGCGCATGGCCGGACACATGGGCGCCGAACAGGTCACTGTCAAGAACCTGAAAGTGGCGTACATTTCGGTCGAGAACAACTTGATTGGTGTCAAGGGCGCAGTGCCAGGTCCTAAGAAGGGCTTAATCAAACTAGGAGGTGCTAAGTAATGGCTGAATCAACCAAGCCAGCAAAAGCAGCCTTGCCAAAGAGTGTGTTTGAGGTTGACGTACCAAACCACGAGCTGCTGAAACTTGCGTACGACGCATTTTTGGCCAACAGCCGCCAGGCAAGCGCTACCACCAAAACCCGCGGCGAAGTTCGCGGCGGCGGCAAGAAACCGTGGAAACAAAAAGGAACTGGCCGGGCACGCTTCGGCTCGACCCGCAACCCAATCTGGCGTCACGGTGGTATCGTTTTCGGGCCGCGCGGCAACGAAAACTACAGCAAAAAACTGTCCAAGACTAGCAAGCACGTCGCCTTGCGCCAAGCTTTGACACTCGCCAACCAAGACAAAAAAATCTTGGTCAGCGATATCAAAACTGCCGGCAAAACCGCTGAAGTCGCTAAATTCCTCGCCGCCAAGAAATGCAGCGAGAAAGACCGCGTTCTACTCGTCGTCGACGAAAAGACTCCAGAACTGATGCGCGCTACAAATAACTTAGCCAATGCCCTCTTGGTGCGCGCGCAATACCTCAGCGTTTACTACATTTTGAACGCCGACAAAATCGTTATCACGCCAGCCGCTGTCAAGGCAGTCGAGGCGTGGTTAGCAAAGGAGGCGAAGTAATGAAACTTGTATTAGTTACTCCACGCGTTAGCGAGAAAGCTTACCGGCTAGTCACCAACGAAAATACTTACATTTTCGATGTGCCGATGAGCGCTAATAAAAACGAAATCAAAGCAGCCGTCGAAGCGCAATTCGAAGGCGTCAAAGTCGCCAAAGTAACGACGCTCGTTCAAAGCGGCAAAGCTGTTCGCTTCTCGCGCGGCAAAAACCGCTACCCTGGCACTACTCATCGCCAGGACAGCAAGAAAGCTTACGTTCGCCTGAGCGAAGGTAAAATCAAAGTCTTCGAGCAAGAAGAAGTCAAGGAGGATAAGAAGTAATGGCTGTCAAGCAATACAATCCAACCACTCCTGCCCGTCGCGGTATGACTTCGCAGGATCTCAGCGAGGTAACTACTCGCAAACCGTTGAAAAGTTTGGTTAAAGCTGGCAAGCAAAAAGCTGGCCGCAACAACACCGGCAAAATCACCGTGCGCCATCGCGGCGGTGGCGTCAAGCGGCATTATCGTTTAGTTAATCATGCTATGCCAGCCAATATGACTTTGACTGTCGAAGAAATCGAGTATGACCCAGGCCGTAGCGCTCGTATCGCCCGCGTCAAAGATCAGCACGGCTTGTACCACTACATTTTGGCAGATACCGCCATGACTAAAGGCACAGTTATCAAAACTGGCGCCGACGCTCCTGTCGAGTCTAGCAACCGCATGCCGCTAGCTAGTATTCCAGTTGGTACGCAGATTTACGCTATCGAGATTAATCCAGGCCGCGGCGCCCAAATGGTTCGCTCGGCTGGTACTAAGGCTCAATTGATGGCCAAAGAAGGCAACTACGCCATGGTGCGTATGCCATCAGGCGAAGTTCGCAGGTTCCGCTTGGAATGTGAAGCTAGTCTCGGCGTAGTCGGCAATGTCCAGCACCAGAATGTCAAACTCGGTTCGGCTGGCCGCCGCCGCCGCATGGGTTGGCGCCCAAGCGTCCACGGTAAAGCCATGAACCCAGCTGATCACCCAATGGGTGGTGGTGAAGGCAAGACCGGCCCTGGCCGCATCCCGAAGACGCCGTGGGGCAAGCCAGCAATTGGCTTCAAGACCCGCCGCCGCAAATCAACTAATAAGATGATTGTCCGCAGTCGTCACGAAGCTAAGAGGAAGAGGTAATTATGAGTCGTTCACTCAAAAAAGGCCCATTCGTCGACGCAAAGCTTGCCAAAAAAGTGGCAGCGCTGAAAGTTGGCGACCGCACCGTGATAAAGACCTGGGCACGCAGCAGCACGATCACGCCAGAGATGGTCGGGTTCACTTTTGCAGTGCACAACGGTCGCGTACACGTACCGGTGCTTATTACTGAAAACATGGTTGGCCATAAACTTGGCGAGTTTAGTCCAACCCGCAAGTTCCGCAAGCACGGTGGAAAGGATAAGAAGTAATGGCCGAAGCAACTATTCATACAGTTCGCGCGATGATTAAAGGCGTTGACCAAGCACCGCGCAAAGTTAGCTTAGTCGCCGCCTTGGTACGCGGCCGCAGTGTTGCTGACGCCGAAGTTATCCTTGACCACACGCCGAAGCGCGCCGCTCTGGCTGTCAAGAAAGCCATCAAAAGTGCCGCTGCTAACGCCGTTGAGAATCACGGCCTAGACGCTCGCAGCCTGCAAATCACTACGCTTAGTGTTACCGCTGGTTCGCGCATGCGCCGCTACAAGCCAGCTTCGCGCGGACGTGCCTTGCCGTTCGAGAAAAAATCGAGTCACATTCTAGTCGAGGTCTCGGGCGTCGAGAAAGTTATCAAGAAACCTGCCAAGAAGGCTGAAGCAAAAGCTGTTAAGCCAGCAGAAAAAGAGGAGAAGAAATAAATGGGACAGAAAGTTAACCCGTTGAGCTTCCGCCTCCAGACCAGCAAAGCTTGGAATTCGCGCTGGTTCGCCAGCAAGAAAGACTTTGCGGTTTGGCTAGCCGAAGACGGCAAGATTCGCAGCCTAATCGAGAAGAAATTCTCGTCGCGCCCGACAATCGCTAAAGTCGAAATCGAGCGTAGCGCCAATCTTGTCACCATCACTATCTACACCGCCAAAGCTGGTGTAGTGATCGGCCGTGGCGGCGCCGGTATCGCTGAGCTCAAGAAGGAAATCGAAAAAATCGTCAGCTTGCCGATTCGTATCAATGTCGAAGAAGTACGCCGGCCAGAATTAAACGCCAAGCTCGTCGCCGAAAACATTGCGCATCAGCTAGAACGTCGCGCTAACTTCCGCCGCGCTGTTAAGATGGCGATTCAAAGCAGCCGCAACGCTGGCGCCAAAGGTATTCGTATCGAGGTCGCAGGACGGCTTAACGGTGCCGAGATGAGCCGCCGCGAAAAGTTTATCGAAGGTTCAGTGCCACTACATACGCTGCGCGCCGACGTTGATTTTCACGTCGCTCGCGCTCAAGGCCCGAACGGTACTGGTATCGTTGGTGTCAAAGTATGGATTTACAAGGGTGAAAGGAGCTTGAAGTAATGTTATTACCAAAAAAAGTTGCTCACCGCAAAGTCCGTATCGGCAAAAACCGCGGTAACGCTACGCGCTGCAACTATATCGCGTTTGGCGATTATGGTCTGCAGAGCCTTGACAACGAGCGTATTACCAGCCGCCAGATCGAGGCGGCCCGCCAGGCGATGACTCGTTACATCAAGCGCGGCGGTAAGATTTGGATTCGCATTTTCCCGCACACGCCAGTCACCAAAAAAGCTTTGGGCTTAAAAATGGGCGGCGGTAAAGGCAACCCTGAATACTACGTCGCCAAGGTCAAAACCGGCACGGTTATGTTCGAGATGAAGGGCGTTAGCGAAGAGATCGCTCGCGAAGCTATGCGCCTCGCTGGCCACAAATTGCCAGTCCGCGTCCGATTTGTTAAGAAGGAGGAAGCATAATGGCTGAAACCAAGAAAACCGCCAAGGCCGCCAGCGTCGTCAAATCAATCGACGAGCTGCGCGCTGAATTAGCCGCCAAGCGCCAAGAATTGCTCGACAGCCGCCGCAGTCACAAAGCCGGCGAGCTCGTCAATCCGCGCGCCCTCGGCCAGATTCGCAAAGAAATCGCGCGTCTGCTCACCGCGATCCGTGCGCAAGAGTTAGCAGCAGAACAGGAGAATAAGTAATGGCACAGACATTGACAGGCGTCGTGACGTCAGACGCCGCTGACAAGACGATTACCGTTACCGTGACATCTCGCGAAACGCACCCGATTTACAAGAAGCAGTATACTGTGACTCGTAAATACGCCGCACACGACGAGAAGAACGATGCTCGCAAGGGCGACACGGTACGTATCGTCGAGACTCGTCCGATTAGCCGCCGCAAGAGCTTCCAGCTCGACGAAATCGTCAAGCGCTCAGTAGGCTCAGTCGAACTCAAAAGCGACGTTAATAGCGAAGTCAACGATAAAGTCGACTACGATCACGACGCCGAGGAGGAAAAATAATGATTCAGCAAGAATCTCGCCTCAAAGTCGCTGATAACAGCGGCGCTAAAGAAGTATTGTGTATCCGCGTTCTCGGCGGTACCCGCCGCCGCTACGCTCGCGTTGGCGACGTAATCGTCTGTTCAGTCAAAGACGCCAGCCCAACCGGCAACGTCAAGAAGAAGTCTGTCGTCAAGGCTGTGGTGGTTCGTACCCGCGACCAAATCCGCCGCAAAGACGGCTCGACCATTTGCTTTGATGATAACGCCGTGGTAATTATCAACGATGACAAGCAGCCAAAGGCCACCCGCGTCTTCGGCCCAGTACCACGCGAACTACGCGACATGGGCTACATGAAGATCGTCAGCCTGGCTCCGGAGGTACTCTAATGACTCAGCGTATTCATAAAGATGATACTGTCAAAATCATCGCTGGCGCCAACAAAGGCACCACTGGTAAAGTATTAGCCGTCTTGCCGCAGCAAAATGCAGCGCTAGTTGAAGGCGTCGGCGTCAAAACCCGCCACATCAAGCCTAGCCAGCTCAATCCGCGCGGCGGTAAAAAGGATATTCAAGTACCGGTTGATTTAAGTAAACTGGCGCTCGTCGTCGACGAAAAATCTGGGCAAACTAGCCGTGTCGGCTACGTAGCCAAAGACGGCGCTAAAGTTCGCGTCGCCCGCCAACTTAATAATAAGGAGATTAAATAATGGCAGAAGCTAAACAATCAGCCGTTTACACTCCTCGCCTGAAAGCCTTGTACAACGAAACGTACCTCAAGGAACTACAGGCCGAATTGAATCTCGACAATGTGAACCAGGTTCCTAGCCTCGAGAAAATCGTCGTGAGTGTCGGCACCGGCAAAAGTAAAGATGACAAGCGCATGCTTGCCGCCGTCAAAAATACCTTAACGCGCATCACCGGCCAAGCGCCAGTCGAACGCCTAGCCAAAAAATCAATTGCTACGTTCAAGATTCGCAAAGGCATGGGCTCACCAATCGGCGTGATGGTGACCTTGCGCGGTGTTCGCATGTACGAGTTTCTTGACCGCCTAGTCAACGTTAGCTTGCCGCGTGTTCGCGACTTTCACGGCGTCGGCAGCAAATTCGACAAAAGCGGCAACTACAACCTTGGCATCACCGACCAGTCGATCTTTCCAGAATTGACATTTGAAGAAACTCAGTTAGTACACGGCCTGCAAGTAACGTTCGTAATCAAAAACGGTAGCAAGGAAAATTCGCGCGCATTGCTCGAGAAATTTGGCCTACCATTTGAAAAGGAGGACAAATAATGGCGAAAAAATCTATGATCGCTCGCGACAAAAAGCGCTTGAAACTAATCAAGAAGTTTGCCGCTAAACGCGCCGCTCTAAAAGCTACCGACCCTGATGCTTTACAGAAATTACCGCGCAACTCTAGCCCAACCCGGCGCAAATTTCGCGATATGTCTGATGGCCGTCCGCGCGGCTATATGCGCCGCTTCGGCATGAGCCGCATTCGCTTCCGCGAAGAGGCCAGCAAAGGTAATATCCCAGGCGTCACAAAGAGTAGTTGGTAAAGGAAAGGAGAAAAAGATATGAGTTTACAATCTACTGACCCAATCGCGGATCTCCTGACCCGCATCCGCAATGCCGCACTAGTCGGTAAGACTGAAGTGCGCGTACCTACTAGCAAGCTCAAGAAAATCGTCGCCGAGCAATTGGTCAAGAATCACTACTTGGCCGATGTCAAGCTCGAGGACGGTAAGCCGCGCGGTACGCTCGTCATCACCATCAATAACAATGGCGAGAACGCAGCTTTTACCGAGCTAGCGCGCGTCTCTAAACCAGGCCGCCGCATCTACGTTTCTAGCGCCGACATTCCGAAGGTCAAGCAAGGCCGCGGCATCGTCCTAGTTAGCACTAGCAAGGGCGTCATGACTGGCGCCGAAGCTGTCAAGAATAAGCTTGGCGGCGAAGTATTGCTGAAGGTTTACTAGCCACAACCCTAAATATAAAACGAGCATCCTTATCATGGATGCTCGTTTTATATTACGTAATAATACGCAGATCTTAACTCTGATGATGAAATCATTATATAATGAGTATATGGTTGATCTTAAAAGAATATCTTACGAAACAGGTAACCGAGAGTTATTCCGTAATGTGAGTTTTACTATCAACGCAGGCGACAAAATTGGATTAGTTGGTCCAAATGGAGTAGGTAAAACTACTTTACTAAAAATCATTAATGGAGATCTTAAGCCTACCTTCGGTAATGTTATTTTGAGTGGCGAGAAAATTGGAATTTTGCCGCAAAACCTAAACAAATGGCTTGACAAAACAGTCTATAGCTTTATTGAAGAAGTAACCGGCGTTAAATCAGCCAGAGAAGAGTTTGCCGCTCAATGCGAACGGCTAGCACAAGACACTAGCGAGAATACACTGTTAAATTATAATAAAGCTCTAGAACAATACGAGAAATTTGAGGTTGCAAATTTTGATGCAACAATCAAAAAAGCTTTGTCACGAGCTACTTTGCGCGACATTAATCCAGAAAGACGTCTCGATACGTTTTCCGGCGGACAACGTACTCGGATAGCTTTAGCGGCAATTTTTGCATCCCGCTATGATCTGATTTTACTTGACGAGCCAACAAATAATCTTGACGATAACGGAGTGGTCCTACTCGAAGACTTTATTAGCAACTCACCAGTTTCATTTCTGATCGTATCGCATGATCGGCGGTTTTTAAGAAACGCTACAAAACAAATCATAGAGCTAATTGGCAACAAAGGCATAAATAAATATAACCTTGGTTATGACGAATATATTAAAGCAAGAGCCAAAGATCGTCAGGCAATGATTAATCGCTACGAACAATACGAGAAAGAAAAAAAGCGGTTGCGCCGTGTTGCACGAGATGCCAAGATTCGCGCAAACTCGGCTGGGTCCAATCGCAAAAAATCTGATGGTGATAAATTAAATGAGCATTTTCGTAAGGAACGAGCATCATCAAACTTGGCTAGCGCATCCAGCGGCGCAGAGTCTCGCTTGCAGCAGTTAGATGAACCAGAAAGAGTGGAAGACGAAATTGCTATTAAATTTACTTTTGATGAAGTTTCCTCCAAAAAATCCAGTCTTGTCTCTGTACGCTCCTTGAGTATTTCACACGATGGAGAAAAAATAATCGGCCCTGTCGCCTTTAATGTACGTCCTGGCGACAGGATGCTAATTCAGGGAGAAAATGGTTCAGGCAAGTCCTCGCTACTTAATTTAATCATGGACAACTCATTATCGTATCGTTCTGGAGAAGTGATTAAGAATGAGAATGTAAAAACAATCTACATGAATCAGTCGCAAACCTTGCCGCTCGAAAACAGCTCGCCATTAGATAATCTACGACATTTATCGCCAGAGCTTGAATTGCATGATGCAATTAATACTTTGATTCGTTTTGGTTTAGATAAACGAACAATCTCTTCGACAAGAGCAGCTGATCTAAGTGGTGGCGAACGAGCTAAAGTTCTATTAGCAGCAATGTCAACAAGCTCACCTGACCTTATTATCCTTGATGAGCCAACAAACAATCTTGACATTCCTACAATTGAAGCGCTCGAGCTAGCGCTAAATCGATATAGAGGAGGTGTGGTAGTAGTATCTCACGATCGAGACTTTGTTGAAAACATTGGAATAACAAAGAAAATTAAAATATAGAAAGCCTTGACAGAACCCGCTTTTTTTTGCTAATATCTAAACAACAGGGGAAGTTCCTCTGTAAGACTACCCGTCTTCGTCATGAAAGGACAAACCATGGGTGGCATCAACTGCCCTCCCCCCTTCAGGGAGGGCGAGCGCGAGGAGATCTCCAAGGAGCTCCTCGCTACCTACACCGATAGGCTGGCGCGCTACTGCCACGCCCTGTTCAGCGGATCGGCTAGCTTCTTCGCTGCCAACGTGGCAATCGAGAAGGCCGTGCTGAGCGGGACCGGCAAGGTCTCCAAGGTCTCCGACGCTATCGAGAAGCTCGAGGCTTCGGAGAACATGCTCGGTGAGGCCATGACCAATCTGGGCAGTGTGGCTTCCATGTGGGCGATGATCTCTTACAAGAGCGTCTCCTTCAAGGACCAGCAGGAGCTCCTGGTTATCGCCACGAACAGGGTGCAGATCGCCAAGATGGAGCTCATGGCCATGAGCGTCAAGGGATCGTTGCAGCAGTCTCTGTGGCGTAACTCGGCGCTGACCGAGAGTTTCACCAAGGCGCTGCTGGCTATCAACGCGACCACCGCCTGGCAGTCTGGGTTCGCCCGAACCTTTGCGTCGGTCGGTATCACGGCCTAGTAAGGCCAACGCGACCTCGGCGAGATATATCTTCTCGCCGAGGTCGCCACTCAACTATGTACGATATTATTCAAACACCTTTTTCTGGTATAAAAACACTTCGTTTATCAGAGAGCGATACGTTTCGTCCTTGCTCAACGGGCACAGATCTAGAAGAGATGCAACTACACACCGAAATGGAACGCTATGAGAATAGAACTCTGTCTAAGTTGCGTGATATGGGGATAGCGGCTATAGCCTCTGCAGCTCACATAGAACAGACAAAAGCTAAAGAAAATGCTATAACAGAAACAGTTGAAAGAGTGTCTTTAGCGTCTTGGTGGACATATAGAAGACAGCCTGTTTATATACTTACTACCTCAGAATCTAAACAGCTTCTGGAAAATGTCGGTATTGATACTCCTAGAGATTTTTCTTTTTCAATTGGTTTAGCACCGTCTAGCTCCTCAGAAAAAACGGTAGCATATTCAATACTTTCTAATACAGCTAGTTATCCTTTCGCAGTACTCGGCGGCGGATGTGACACCGATGAATATGTCGCTATAGAAAAAGCTGCAATTGAATCAGTACAATCATGGGTTGGGTCTGTATGGATGAGTGAGCACAGAGAACCAATCTATTGGGATGTTCACGAACTACTCAATAGAGCAAATTCAATTAACACAAAGCCTTACATCACCACTAGCCGCCTACTAGACAAGATTGATATTGATTGTAATAAAGATGAGTTTGCCTATTGTGCAATTGCAACAAGCTCACTTATAACATCAATACGAAGCTATGAATTAGCAAAACTAGACCGTCAACCAGGTGAGTATCCTATGGTTTTTACTGAACATAATTTTTAGATTGCATTCTACTGATTATTGAGACATGAAAAAGTGATAACACACAGAAAACTTTCAAGAGCGTTTTTATTTATTAACTTCTATCTATTCTGATAGATTTTGCCAGCGCGGCGGGCCAGATGCCATTGCAACAGGGCGGCAATTACCACCACGCCAGCCACTGGGCCAATCATTGCTAAAGTCGGTATCGTGAAGTCAAAGAATCGGCGTAACAGCGGTACAGCAAAGCTAGTCGACGCTACCAGCAACGCTGCCGCTATATACAGCATTCGCGCTGTCTTGGCACGCCGATCCAGCACCACGCCCAACATCGGCCCCACCAAAAATACCAAATATACGCCAAAAAACGTTGCTACTAGCACCGTCATCGTCGATACCGTATCCTGGTCGTGCGGCTGCATAGCGCGCAGCATCAAGTACGTTATCGATACCGCCGCACCCGACACCAGCGCAATTGGCGTCACCGCGCCCAGCGTATCGCGCCAAAAATTGTGCGGGTTAATTCGATGATGCGACCACGGCGGGAAGAGAGTCCACATAATCGTCGGCATCGTCACCAAGAAAATATTCAAAAAAGTAATGTGACGCGGCGCATACGGGTGTATCACGCCCAGCACCAGTGTTACCGCCAGCAGCACCAAACCGTAAATAATTTTGTGGAAGAACAGCGTCGCTATTACCTCGATCGCTTGCATAATTTGATTCCCCAAACGCATACCCAGCGGCAATGAATTAAACGAATTATTAAGCAAAATAATATCCGCTACCCGCCGGCTAGCTGGCGCCCCGGCATACATGGCTACGCCAAGGTCGGCTTTCTTGAGCGCTAGAGCGTCATTGACACCATCGCCAACCATGCCAGTAAATTGATGGTTTTGCTGCGAGAAGTGGGCGATTAGACGTTCCTTTTGTTCTGGTAACACTCGCGCAAAAATAGTATGCTGATCGGCAGCTACAGCAAATGCCGGCTCATCGAGCTCGGCCAGCTCGGCGCCAGTAATTGCCGTGTCAGGATTATTGATGCCAGCAGCTCGCGCTACATACTGAACTGTCCGCGGATTATCGCCGCTGATAACGCGAATATTCACGCCTTGGCGCTGCAAAAACGCGACCGTATCGACGACGCCATCGCGCAGCAAGTTATGCAGCAAAACTACCGCCAACGGCCGGCCGCTGCCTGGCTTTAGAGACTTTAGCGGCGTATCATTATCGCCAAACTCCGCCAACAATAGCACTCGCAGACCATCGTCTGTCCACTTCTCAATCTGTTGCTGTTCAGCCGCCGATAGCGGCGCCATCCGTGCCACATATTCCGGCGCACCCATGATAAGTGTTCGGGCTCGACCATCAACTCGTGCTCTAACGCCAGCAAATTTACGCGCCGAAGAAAACGCTAATATATCATCTACGGTATATTCATAAGGTAAATCAAGTGCAGTGATAATCGCTTGTCCAGTAGCGTTACCGCCGCTAGTCTCGTGCGCTACCATCGCCGCTAGCTGCTTGACTGGCTCATTACCACTGCCAAAGGGTTCGACGCGCTCCAAAGTAATCTCGTCGCTGGTCAGGGTGCCAGTTTTGTCAGTACATAATATATTAAGCAGCGCCATCGCCTCAATCGCCGACAATTTTTGTGGCAGGACTTTGGCCTGAGCCAATTTTAGCGAGCCAAACGCCAACAGCAGCGAACTAGCCAGCAGCAACCCCTCTGGCACGATGGTGATAGCGCTGGTGATAATCGTTTTGAGGATTCGCACCGACTCAAAGCCAGCAATACGGTAGCGCGCGAAAACCAGAAGCGACAACACAATCGCGCAATATGTTAAGAAAGTAATCGCGTTCTGAATCGCTTGCTGCAGCGGCGTCAAGCGCGGCGTATACTGCTTGAGTGTAGCACTGATTGCACCCGCCTTGGTGGCATCGCCGACTGCCGTTACTCGCACTCGCGCGCTGCCCGCTATCACCGTGGTCGCTGCGTAAACTTCATCATGTTTCTTCTTATCAATTGAAGCTGATTCGCCTGTCAACATGCTCTCGTTGACCTCTAATCCGCGCGCCGATAGAACTACACCGTCCGCTGGCAATTCGTCGCCAGCCTCGAGCAAAATCTCGTCTCCAACCTGCAAGGCATCATACATCACTTCTACAACTTCGTCGCCGCGCACTAATCGTGCTCGCGGCGCACTCATCAGTTCTAATTGTTTGAGAGCATACTTGGCGCGAACTTCCTGAACAACACCAATCACTGTATTGACAGCAATCACTACCGATATAAACCAAGCATCGCGCCGCTCGCCGGCATACAATAGCGCTAGCGCCAGCAAAAAAATCGCAATGACAATTGGCGACATCAAATTACGGCGAACAATATCTAAATAATCCCGCATTTAACTCGTTCGGAGCCTCCGATAAACAAACTTCGCCGCCGGCCGCCAGCCAGAGCTTGCATCATGATCAGCGCAATAAATGGTGCCGTTTTTGACTTCCTCAACCAAGAAAAGCGCCGGACAATACGGCACCAGAGTTCGATAGAAACGCAAGTCGTCCTGGCTGATATCGCGCCGGCCTGGATATACCTTAACAAACATATCGCGCGCAATTTCCTCGAAATATTGCGGCTGGCCTTTCGGCGGAAAAAATATCTCGGGCCGCACACCCATACGCACCGCCATCTTGCGAATATCGCCCAGCGTCAGCTGCGACGAGCCTTCAATGTAGCAGTATAACTGCTTCTTGGCCGAGAGAAAAAAGTTACCAAAGCAGCTTGTCCGCAAGCAATCAGCCGCGCCACCACCGTACTCACCTCTAAGGACACGCCGAAACGGTCTTTGGCTATTTGCTCGATTGCAGCATCGTCAAAGAAATCATTATTCACAATCAAATTATACCATAAAACATTAGGGCATTTACCGAGCTTTTGCGCTACAATGAGATAGATGGAAAAGTTCAAAACTCGCTACAATAAGCTTAATTCTGCTCAAAAACAAGCCGTCGACACCATTGACGGCCCGCTATTGGTTGTCGCCGGCCCTGGTACTGGCAAGACCGAGCTACTCAGTATGCGCGCTGCCAATATTCTGCGCGCCACCGACACGCTGCCCGAAAATATTCTCTGCCTGACCTTTACCGATAGCGGCGCTAACGCCATGCGGGCGCGTCTAGCGTCAATCATTGGTACCGATGCTTACAAAGTAGCAATTCAAACTTTTCACAGTTTCGGCACCGAAATTATCAATCATCATAGTGAGTATTTTTATCGCGGCGCTGATTTTTCGCCAGCCGACGAAGTGGCAACCTACTCGATTCTAACTGATATTTTCGAGGAGCTCGACTACAATAATCCGCTAGCCAGCAAAATGAACGGCGATTTCACACATCTGCGCGACACGGCGCAAGTAATCAGCGAGTTAAAGCAGGCCGGCCTATCTAGCAGCGAGCTGCTGCAAATCATTGATAGCAACGAAAAGCTACTTGACGCTGTTGAGCCGGAGCTCGCAGCTATTTTCGCTAATCGCATCAGCAAAACCACTATCGCCCTGCTACCACCAATTGCCAACAAAATCGCCGAATTGCCAGCGCCGCAATTACCGCCAGCTATCGCGCCGCTAGCCGACGCGCTAGCACTAAGCCTCGCGCGGGCCTTTGATGAGGCTGTCGCTAGCGGCAAAACAACGCCGATCACCGCCTGGCGCAACACCTGGCTCGAAAAGGACGCTCGCGGCGAGTTCGTCTTCAAAGACCGCAAACGCCACGCGAAATTACGCGCTGTCGCGCCGATTTATGATCAATATCTCGCCGAAATGCGCCAAGCCGAGCTATTCGACTACGACGACATGATTCTGAACGTCGTGCAAGCGATTGAGCAGTATCCAGACCTGCGCTTCAATCTGCAAGAACGCTATCAATATATCATGGTCGATGAGTTTCAAGACACCAACCTAGCGCAACTGCGTATTCTCTTCAACCTGACAGACACGCCGCATGGCGATGCGCCAAACATCATGGCGGTAGGCGACGATGATCAAGCAATCTACAGTTTTCAAGGCGCCGATGTCGGCAACATCCATCGTTTCCGTAAGCGGTACCCCAATCACGCCAGCGTCGTTTTGACCGACAACTACCGCTCGTCGCAAGAGATCCTTAACCGCGCCCGTGAAATTATCGTTCAGGCTAGCGGACGCCTAGAAACATCTATGGATATCGACAAACATCTGCTGGCGCACACTGACAACACTTCTAGCCAAGTTACGTTGTCTTCTTTGCCAAGCCGCCAGGAGGAATTCGCCTGGATCGCCGAATCAATCCAAGAAAATATCACAAAAGGTATAAAACCATCAGAGATCGCCGTCATTGCCCGGCGCCACAGCGATTTAATAGCGTTACTGCCATATCTAAACCGCGCCAATATTGCCGTTAATTATGAGCGTCGCGACAATGTCCTTGACGACGAGCGCGTCCAGCTGCTAGAGCTAATGACCCGTATCTGCGTTGACATCGCAGCAGGCGAGCACGACGAGGCCAACAGCCTGCTGCCCGAGCTGGTAGCTCAGCCAATGTTCGGCTTTGACAGCGAAGCTATCTGGCGGCTAAGTTTGCAAGCCTACCGCAACCGCACCGACTGGCTCGAAGCGATGCTGGCGTCGCCGACTTTTCAACCGCTAGCCAAGTGGCTGCTCGACCGCGCCAAAGCTAGCCTGACCGAGTCGCTCGAAACTTTCCTAGACACGCTCATCGGCGTGCCGCAAAACTACACAGCCAACGACGACACCGACGACGATAATGATGATAACAACGCCGCGCGCAAACCAACCAAACCGCACCGCAATGCCTTTATCTCGCCGTTCTACCGATATTATTTTAACAGCAATATTCTTGGCAACTCACCCGATGCTTACCTAACTGCCTTGGAAGCACTGCAAACTTTGCGCGGCAAATTGCGCGAGGGCGCGCCAGACAGCACACTGCTAGCCAGCGACTTCTTGATGCTAATCGACACCTACCGCCAACTTAATATCCCTGTCGTTAGCATTCGGCGTGCCAGCGAAACTGCTCAAAATGCCATCAACCTAATGAGCGCCCACAAATCCAAAGGCCTAGAGTTCGACACCGTCTACGTCATCAACTCAATCGACTCGATGTGGGGCGAACGTGTGCGCAGCCGCAGCCGCTTAATCAATTACCCCGAGAACCTAGCTATCTCGCCCAACGCCGACAGTTACAACGAACGCATCCGCCTGTACTTCGTAGCTATGACCCGCGCCAAACGCCAGCTTTACCTGAGCTATGCCCGCAGCGACGACACCGCCAAAGACACACTCAAAGCTAGTTTTCTGGCTGGCACCAATTTGCAAGAAATTGACCGCCAGCCAAGCAGCACCGCCGCGCTCGCCGAGCAAAGCGAAATCGCCTGGCACGACCGCTTGACTGCGCCGATCAACCGCACCATGAAAGAGCTGCTAGCGCCAACGCTCGAAAATTACAAGCTATCTATCACGCACCTCAATAACTTTATCGACATCACTCGCGGTGGCCCGCAGAACTTTTTGCTAAATAATTTGTTGCGCTTCCCGCAGGCCAAAAGCGACAACGCCATCTACGGCACCCTGATTCACACCGTTCTGCAGCACGCGCACAGCCATTTAGCGGCCAGCGGCACTCGTAAACCAATCGAAGACATCACCGGCGAGTTCATCCGTCTACTACACCAGCAAAATTTAAGCGACGCTGATATGGCATTGTATAGCAAGCGCGGCATTGAGGCGCTCGAAGCCTTTCTGGGCGCCAAATACGACACCTTTAAGTCGTCGCAAAAACCCGAGCTTAGTTTTACCGGGCAAGGTGTCGTTCTCGGCCAAGCCCGCCTGACCGGCTCGCTCGACCTAGTTGATATCGACAATCAGACCATCACCGTCACCGACTACAAAACCGGCAAACCGTCAACTTCCTGGACCGGCAAATCCGATTACGAAAAAATTAAGCTTCACAAATACCGCCAGCAGCTAATGTTCTACGAGCTGCTCTGCGCTAACTCGCGCGACTACGCGAAATACGATTTCGGCGGCGCCATACTGCAGTTTGTCGAACCAGACTCCCGCGGCGACATCTACCAGCTTGACGACCGCTTTAGTCGCGACGAACTAGCCGATTTTCAACGCCTAATCGCCGCTGTTTGGCGTTGTATCACTACGCTAGAGCTGCCAGACATCAGCAGCTACCAAGCAAGCTACCAGGGAATGATACAATTCGAGAAAGATTTGATATCAAATAAATACCTAGCTCGCGAATAGCCGAAATTAGTTACTCGACAAGCTGATTTTCGCCAATCATCGCTTTATGCCGTAATTTTAACAAATCTATTTGACATTTTATCCTAATATTGGTATGCTTTTGTTCATGGAGCGAGACTAGACTCAGTGAGAAACTGGGTCATGGTAGCGCTCCTGCACGGAAGCGCTATTAAAAGGTTTCGCTTTTTTTGCCCCTAGATGGGGCGGGAAGGAGGTGAAAACCTCGTGGGCTTTTTCTCCGACAGGTCCACAGCTGCGTATCGCCGCGCAGCTGAAGCCGTTCAGGCTGGCAACCCCACCACCGAGCAGCGCGAAATGAACGAGCGCGCTGCTAAGGTAGCTGGTACGAACAGTGTCGGTAGCGACGCACGTGCTGCCAAGGAGGGTAGGCTGCTTCCTAGGAAGTGAAGTAATTACACTCACGAATGACGGCTCGGGGCGTGCACCTCGAGAACCGCTGGCGCCAGACCAGCAAAGGGCGTCCGTCCGCCCCTATACCTCCGCTACAGGCGACGCCCCTTATCACCTCCGGGCAGTCAGCGGAATGGTAGGCACTGATGGTCGTATCCATAAACGACCTGGTCTACCATCGGAACGGAATCTGCGTGCCTGGATCGCTGCCGTTCTTAAACTTCAGGGCTAGAGCATTACGCTCGCCCATGGCGCGACTCGCGTTTCTACTCAAGGTTAGGCCAGTCTTTGGCTTATTCCCAGTAGAACCGCTAGAGTCCCCAGCCGCCCCTATCTCAATGGCGAGATAGGGGCTTTTTCTTTTTTGTGCTAAAATAACAGGGATGACATCATTTTGGGACAACCTACCGCAGCCATTTTTCATCTTGGCACCCATGGAAGCCGTCACTGACGTGGTGTTTCGCCATGTCGTCAAGCAGG
>CAUSEX010000015.1:0-21933 GCA_963531145.1 uncultured Candidatus Saccharibacteria bacterium | reverse complement strand
CCGGCAGCTGGGCTCGAACCAGCGACCTAATGGTTAACAGCCATCCGCTCTACCACTGAGCTATGCCGGAATACATTCTGCTATCGCCGCAGATACCAGTATTGTAACTTATTATATAAAAGGTGTAAAGTCTACTGCGCTCGCAGCGCATCAAGTTGTTTTGCCAAATCAGCAATCGCTTCCCAACTAGCGCCATCGGTCATAATTGACAGTACGTACGTACCGTGCGAACCATAAACAATCGCCGAGTCATGCAATAATCCATTCATAAAGCCAACCTTATCGGCAACCGTCCCCGATACACCTGCTGGAATACCTTTACGAAACACGTTTTTCTTCATAGCTTCTAACAAGCGCTGCTGATTGGCGCTCGAAAAGTTTTGGCCGGTTGCAATCATACCTAGCAGCAGGGCTTGATCATTTGCTGTTGTATACGGTCCGCCACTTTTCATAAATGTCGAGTTCTTAAGGCCAATGGCGTTAGCTTCGCTAGTCAAAGTACTAACTCCAATTGCGTTCAAGAAACTTTCCGCGCAAGCATTATCGCTCAAACTAATCATTTTATTAAAGCATGCTTGATCGCTATCCCAACTGCGCGCACCGCTATCAATACGCTTTAGCAAGCTATAAGCCACTAGCAATTTGTAGGTGCTAGCTGTTACAAATTGCTTATCGCCGTTGTATTCGGCGCGGCGCTTTTTGCCGTCAAGTTCTATCATCGACACACCGTAAGTCCCCGGATGGTCTTTGGCGAAATTTTCCATCAAAGCCGACAAGCCAGCATCGCTCGAGCTATATGTCCGCGTATATTCCTCGCGCGGCGGCACAGCCTTGGTAACAGCATCAAGCTGCAAACTACCGCCGTCGATTGTACTTTGTAATTTCTGCAGCATTACCGCAACATCGAGTGCTTGCCCTGAACTACCTGTCTGCTTGCTAACAATAGTGAAGTCATGCGTAGTAATTTTCGACACCCCAGGCGCCACAGTAACAATTTTCGCTACCTCATCATTCAGCCATTTGCCAGTACGTTCAGCATTCAGCGTAGCCACCAATTCTTTATCTTTAGCGGTAAAGTCAAGCCAAGCGTAGACCGTCTGCGCATCGACTGCTACGGTTTTATCTCTAGCTTTTATTCGAATACCTTCCGCTAGATGCTTAGTCAGCTTTTGCGCCAATTGTCTAGCTTTTTCATCGCCCACCGCTGGTTTGATATCTATTTTATTAACGTTAATCGTCGTCGGCTGATGCAATTTTGGCTTGATATCGCGAACAGATTGCTTGATTTTAGCCTCATCGCATTTACCGCCAAGCTTAGACTTCTGCAGCTCAAGTTGCACCCCTTTGGCTTTAAGCGTAGCATTGGTCGGACTAACTTGGCAGCGAGCAACTATTTTTTCGTTAACAGCTGCATCCGTTTGGTTGGCAAATTTAGGGGCTGGCGGCGAACCATAATTCAAACCATACCAAAACAATGAAGTTGGCACTAATCGCACATACCAAGGATAGTCATACTGCTTGATCCGCTGCAAATTATCAACCGAGACAGCGATATCACGCAGCTTTATACTAACCGCTGGCTTATCTGAATTATTCATCGTGATGTTAAGAGTATGGTCGCTATACGCTTGATCTGCTTTTTTAGCCGCCGCATCTTTAGCCATACCGCCAATTGCTAACCCATCGACGTGCGCAAACGGCAAGGTCTTGTCGCTTGGATAAGCCAACTGTACAATTGCTAGAAGAAATGTCAAACTTGCTGCCGCACCGACTGCATATTTACGGAAATGCTTGTGGCGTAACAAACGTTGTAATTTTATCTGCAATGAAGCAGCTTGGTAATTGACCTGCCGATATGCGCCATAAACTAGACGCCGCAATTTCAATCGCCAAGCGCTAGATTTAGTAGATTTAGCGGCATGGACCGCCGCTTTAGTACCAGTATAACGCCGGCGGTACGATGGTTTACGCGCTATCCGTCTCACGCGGCCCCTCATAACCAAGAATTTGTAATGCCGATTGCAGCGTTTGAATATCCTGGCGTGTCTTATTATCATCCTGCTTCTGCAGATCGGCTATTTTAGCGCGAATACAGCGTTCAGTTATCGCGTCTGTCGAATCCAAAACTTCTGGCGTGGTTTTTGGCGCCGCAACCACGTCGATCACCTCTAGCGACCGCGCTGAATTATCACGCTTACGCAAGTGACCACGAGAAATTAAACTATCAATATGTACTGCCACTGTCGAAACGCTTTTGTAATTAAGCGCCCGCATTATCTCGCGATAGCTCGGCCCGTAGCCGTTATCTTTTATAAAGTTATCAATAAATAGTAAAAGCTCGTACTGCTTCTTGGTCGGATTAATTGCCGCCGATTGAGCTTGTGCTACCATACCTTCACTATAACGAATCAACCAGCTCCCGGTCAAACGGTCGCGCCACTATCAGTGCCGACAAGCCCCACCAAACTAGCGCTATTACATCATCAGCAAATACTGGCAAGAACAAACTAGCGATGCTCAGGCCAACTCCAGACAAAAACATGCCAAGCGCTAACCAATCGTTCCGCTGCCGCCATAACCGCTGCAAAACGATAATCACAATCATCAAGTAAATCACCAAACCTAGCCAACCAGCTTCGTGCACGATGAATAAATATTGGTTCTCGATAATCACCCCTGAATCACCTAATAACGATGCCGATCCAGTACTGCCAATACCAGCACCAAACGGCTGTTGCGCTGCCTTGATAACGCCATGGCGCAGCGACGAAAGGTGGTCATCATTTGAGGTTCTAACAGCACCCGTAGTAGGATTATTATGCAAAATCACATTATGCATAAAGCTGGTATCACGCAGCAAATAAACTCCACCCGCAGCTGCAATTAAAACTCCCGCAGCAATTGATATCCAAGCTTTTTTAGATAATTTCCGGCCATATTGATGAGCAAAAAGCCCGCCTAACGCTGCTAAAGCCCCCAGAATCGCCGCCCGCGAATAACTAATATAAAGAGCGGCACTAGAGCTAGCGGCCGCCAAAATGCCGTAGACGCGCCACTTAGCACTATCCCGCCATTTTGCCGCTAAAAAAGTTGACGCCAACACCAACCCGCCAAGCGCGTACGCCCCTAGCGGATTCGGCCCCCGCAGCGTGCTGCCAAAGCGCACATAAGCCTCATTTGAATCAACCGTCATATACGGTACGATCGTTGCCTGGCTGTAACCGAATACTGTCAAGAAATCCCGCGGCAAAACCAACTGTAAACAAGCAAACCCAATAATTACCACTGCTGCCGCCAGCATACATTTCAATAAAATTTGCCGATAGCGCGGGTATAAATAAATAAAACTATACATCGTCGCCGCCATTAGACCCCAGCGCAAATCAATTACCAGGCCAGCTATCACAGTCGCCGCTGAATTACCCGCAGCTAGCGATATTCCCGCTAAAACCAAATGCCACAACGCAAAACCAGCAATCAACCATAACAACTTATCGCGCAGCCAAAATCGCCAAGCATGGCGCCGCCAACCCAGGATAATCACCAGAACAAAAGCTACCATTAACAGTACTTCTTTCCATGCTTTGGCATACAGCGCAACCGGCGGCCAATGCGTGCTCGCTAAAACCGTCAACGGCGTATGAATTGCCAAACCTAGCATAATCGTGGCCAACAGCACCAGTGTTACCGAAGCTAGCCGACGCTCCAAATTATCGGTATTGAGATTGCTCATGCTATCTATTATAACGAAAGTTGTTATAATGAAGACAAATGCCATCTCATAACACCAAGTCTTACAGCCTAATCCTGATGGCGGCCGACGCGATTGTGCTGGCAATTGTTTTTGCCGCAGCCTATTATATTCGCACTCAAGTCGACCAGCGCGTACTCTTGCACATTGTTTACGCCTACGAATATATCATCGGCTTTGCCGTGATTACCCCGGTATGGATACTGATTTTCGCTTCGCTCGGATTGTATAGTCCGAGCATTTATAACCGCCGCCTCGTCGAATGGAGCCGTATAACACTCGGCACTTTCATTGGTATACTGCTGGTGATTGGCTGGGAATACTTCACTAGTATGCATATTTTTCCGGCCAGGCTAGTCGCCCTTTACGTTTTAATTGGCTCAACGATTGCCATTATTTTGGTACGCGAAATAATTCGCACTATTCGCAACGAGTTATACCGTTACGGACACGGCGTCAGTCGAGTGTTGGTAATCGGCAATTCTGATGCGACGACCGATATTGCGATGTCCCTCGGCTCCACCCACAAATCTGGTTATCAAATTGTAGCCTTCGCCGGGCCGGCAAAATTGTTGCCGCCGCATCTCGGTATCGTTCATTACGGCCGCGTCGAGACAGCACTCAAAGATATCAAAAAACTTAACATTAGCACTATTATTCAAACCGACCTTTATACCAGCGAGGATCGCAATCACCAAATTTTAAGCGCCGCGCAAATTGCTCACATTCAATATAATTTTATCCCTGGCGAACCGGAATTTTATACTGGCAAAAACACCGTCGATGTCTTTCTCGGCTATCCGATGATTACCGTCAGCCAAACACCACTCATTGGCTGGGGAGCAATTGCTAAGCGGTTGTTCGACTTGATAGCCGTTATTATTACTTTGCCGCTCTGGGGATCAATTATAATAATAATTGCGCTGCTGCAAAAAATTTGCAATCCCGGGCCAATTTTTTACCGTTCTAAACGTTTGAGCCGTTTTTCGAAACCGATTCGTCTTTATAAGTTCCGCACCATGGGTGCTCAGTACGGCAAAAAGGACGCCAGTATCGAGTTTGAGGAAATGAATCGGCCTGATTTGGCTGCCGAATATCGGCGCGATCACAAAGTCGCTGATGATCCGCGAATTACTTGGTTTGGTAAGTTCTTGCGCAATACTTCGCTTGATGAATTCCCGCAATTTATCAACGTGCTGCTCGGCGACTTGAGCTTGGTCGGGCCGCGGCCGATTCTGCCGCAAGAAGTTAAATTCAGCAAAAATCGTACGGCGTTATTGCATAGCGTTAAGTCTGGAGTAACTGGATTGTGGCAAGTCTCGGGCCGCAGCAACTTGAGCTTCGACGAACGGATTGAGCTTGAGCTTTATTACGCGCAAAACTGGAGTTTTTGGCTAGACTTGCGGATACTTTTCAAAACAATCGGTGTTGTATTACATAAAACAGGAGCGAGATAATGAAGCGTCCGCGCATTGCAATTGTTTGCGACTTTTTAACAACGATGGGCGGTGCCGAAAATGTCGTGCTAGCAATACATGAAGCTTTTCCTGACGCGCCAATTTATACAGCCATATATAACCCTGACAAGGTTCCGGCTTTTGCTAAACTTGATATTCGCACCTCGAAACTGCAAAAAATACCGCTGCGGCTGCGTAATTATTACAAACTTTTTCCGACGCTAGCAGTTAAAGCAATGCGCCAGCTCGAT
The DNA here is from genome assembly GCA_963531145.1 of uncultured Candidatus Saccharibacteria bacterium. GTDB lineage: Bacteria > Patescibacteriota > Saccharimonadia > Saccharimonadales > Saccharimonadaceae > Saccharimonas. The sequence continues at coordinate 16,474 of CAUSEX010000015.1, read as the reverse complement.
CTTAGCGAATTTGATATTATTTTGACTAGTTCGTACTTGCACGGCCACCAAGTCACTAAAGCACGACCCAACCAAGTTATTATCAATTATTGCCATACGCCGCCGCGCTACTACTGGAGCCACTACGACGAATATCGCCGCGATCCTGGATACGGTAAGCTTAATCCGTTTATTCGCCTGCTGATGCCGCTGCTAGTGCCACATCAGCGCCAGCTTGATCTGGAGGCCGCTAAACAAGTCGACGTTTTCATCGCCAACTCTACCGAAACGCAAAAACGCATCAAAAAATATTACGGCCGCAGCAGTACCGTAATTCATCCGCCAGTCGAAACTAGCCGCTTCGCGCCTGCTCGCAAACGGGGCGACCACTACGTGACCATCGGCCGCCAGTTACCTTATAAGCGCTACGACTTAGCCGTCAAAGCCGCTACCAGACTCAATAAAAAACTAATCGTTTTTGGCAACGGTCCAGCCCACGACCAGCTAGTCAAAATCGCCGGCCCAACTGTTGAATTCCGCACCGATCGTTTCGGCGATGCCAGCGACGCTGAATACGAAAAAGCTATCACCACTGCGCGCGGTTTTATCTATCCTGCCGAGGAAGATTTTGGCATTGTTAGCGTTGAAGCATTGGCGGCCGGCGCGCCGGTTATCGGTCTGGCACGCGGCGGCACCACTGATATAGTTACTTCGCCCGATATTGGCACGCTGTTTCACCATCAAACCGTTGACGATGTTGTAAAAGCCGTCGAAATCGCCGAACAAACTAGTTTTCATCCTAGCAAACTCGCCCGCACCGCTAAACGCTTCGATAAAGGCCTTTTCTTGACTAAAATTAAAAAGGTTGTTCGCGATAGCATTTCTTAATTAACTATTTGTTTTCGAGTATAATAAAACTATGAAAACAATTTTAGTCACTGGCGGTGCTGGCTATATTGGCAGCCACACGCTGATCGAGCTTATCAATAACAATTTTGAAGTGGTGGTAATCGATAACTTAGCCAATTCTAGCCGCGAGAGTTTACGACGCGTCGAACAGATCACTGGGCACGAAATCCCTTTTATTGAAGCGGACGTCCGCGACCAATCAGCACTTAGTGATATTTTTACAACATACGATATAGATTCAGTAATTCATTTTGCTGGACTAAAGGCTGTCGGTGAATCAGTCGCCAAACCGCTAGAATATTACGATAATAACCTCGTCTCGACTCTAGCACTGCTTGAAGCGATGCGAAAATATAGCGTTAAGCAATTGGTCTTTTCAAGTTCAGCAACCGTTTACGGCAGTCCTAGCGAGCTGCCGCTGCGCGAAACTTCGACAGTCGGCGTAGGCTCAACCAATCCTTATGGCAAGACTAAATACATGATCGAGCAAATCATACAGGATTACTGCGCGGCCGATCCAACGTTCGAAGCAACAATCTTGCGTTATTTCAACCCGATCGGCGCTCATCAATCAGGTCAAATCGGCGAAGATCCAAACGGTATTCCAAACAATTTATTACCTTACGTCGCTCAAGTTGCTGTCGGCAAACTGCAAAGTGTCGGTGTTTTCGGCAACGATTATGACACGCCAGACGGCACAGGTGTGCGCGATTATATTCACGTCGTTGATCTAGCGCGCGGCCACGTCGCTGCTCTGCAGCACATGAAAGCCGGAGCTAGTATTTATAATCTCGGTACCGGAAGCGGCACATCGGTGTTAGAAATCATCAAAGCGTTTAGCAAAGCTTGCGGGCGCAACCTACCTTACGATATCAAACCGCGGCGAGCTGGCGATATCGCCGCTTGCTACGCTGACTGCAGCAAAGCCGAGCGCGAACTAGGCTGGCGAGCCGAATTAAGTATTGAACAGGCTTGCGCTGATAGCTGGCGCTGGCAATCTCAGAATCCAAACGGTTTTTCTAAATAGTGGCTGTAGCGCTTTGTTTAACAACAAGCCAATAACAACCTGCTTCTTCTAACCCGCGTTTGTCTATTCTTTGCCTGTCGCTTGGTTGATTCGCGTCGACGAATCCGGCTTACCTTTACCAGCATCAAACCGCATCTGTATGTTGTACTTTTTACAAACATCTGCTTCGGGAATAGCTTTTTCGGTATCGCGATCGCCACCGTTAGCAAAGATCAGCTCATCACCCGGATACTGGCCGGCAACCATTTCCAGCGACTTAATTTGCGTTGGATCTTCGTCGATTGATAGAATAACCTGATCGACACCCTTTAGCGCCCGCATTAACCGCAGCCGATTACTTTCATCCAGGATAATCTTGCCTTTTTTGAGCAGCTGCTGCTTATCATTATTAACAATTACAATCAGTTTGTCGCCCATAGCCGCTGCTGCCTCAATCATATCCAGGTGTCCGCCGTGCAGCGGATTGAAATAGCCGCTAACAATTACTATTTTCATAATCCTCCTCTGTCGATTACCTATTATACCTGATATACTATAGTTATGACAAAGATGCTAGTTACGGGAGGTGCGGGATTCATTGGCTCGAATTTTGTACATTATACCGTCAAACACAAGCCAGAATACGACATCACCGTTATCGACAAGCTCACCTATGCGGGTAATACCGCCAATTTACAGCCAGTAGCTGACCAAATTAATTTCGCGGAAGGCGACATTTGCGATGCCGAATTGATGGACAAATTAGTATCTGAAACTGACATTGTGGTGCATTTTGCCGCCGAAAGTCACAACGACAATTCCCTGCGCAATCCCTGGCCGTTTGTCGAGACCAACGTCATCGGCACCTACACCATCCTCGAGGCTGTCCGCAAATATGGCAAGCGCCTCCATCACATCTCGACTGATGAAGTATTTGGCGATCTGGAGCTCGACGACCCCAACCGCTTCACCGAAAATACACCGTACAATCCATCTAGTCCCTACTCCAGCACCAAAGCTTCTAGCGACATGCTAGTGCGCGCCTGGATCCGCAGCTTCGGCATCAAAGCAACGATTTCCAATTGTTCAAACAACTACGGCCCATACCAGCACATTGAAAAGTTTATCCCGCGTCAAATCACCAATATTTTGAGCGATATCAAGCCAAAACTGTACGGCACTGGCGAGCAGGTTCGTGACTGGATTCACGTCGATGATCACAACTCAGCAGTTCACCTCATTTTGGAAAAAGGCGAACTAGGTGAAACGTACATCATCGGCGCTGACAATGACCACGTCAACAACAAAATGGTGATTGAACTGATTTGCGAGCTGATGGGCAAAGGTAAAGATTGGTACGAGCATGTCAATGACCGCCCAGGCCACGACATGCGCTACGCCATGGATTCCAGCAAACTACGCCGCGAGCTGGGCTGGCAGCCACAGTACACCGACAACCAAACGGGTATGCGCGATGGCCTACTGCAAACTATTGAATGGTACCGCGAACACGAAGACTGGTGGAAAGCGCAAAAAGAAGCGGTTGAAGCAGCCTACGCAAAGCAAGGGCAATAATCATGACTGATACGCCGTCAAAAACGAAAGTCAGTAGTAAAATCGTCTATCAAAATCCTTGGATTACCGTCCGCGAAGACCAAACACGCGACCTCGCGGGCAATCTGGGAGTATATAGTTACATGGAATCGCGCGACTCGTGCATGGTTGTGGCAGTTGACGACAAAGAGCGAATCTATTTTGTCAGAGGATTTCGTTATCCATCGCAGAGTTTTGGCTGGGAATTACCTGGCGGTGGAGGCGACAGCGAGAATTTGCTTACCGCCTCCAAGCGTGAACTAGAGGAAGAGACTGGTATTACCGCGCAGTCTTGGAATAAGCTCGGCGAAGTATATGTTTGCAACGGTCTTATGACAGAAAAGATGGCGGTGTACTTAGCGCGAAACTTATATTTCAGCGGACATAAAGAGCAGTCAGACGAAGTATTTAGCGATATGCGTTTCTTCACCTGCGATGAAATCGACGCGCTCATCGCTCAAGGCGAAATCAATGACTGCCAAACTCTGGCAGGACTACATTATTATCAACTATGGCGAAAGGGTACTACATGAACTTCGATCCAAACGACTACAACGAACTAACCGTCACCGAATCGCCAATCCCAGGGCTATTCGTCATCAAATTGCCCGTTCACGGCGATAACCGCGGCTGGTTCAAGGAAAACTACCAAAAAGAAAAGATGGAGACATTAGGCTTGCCGTCATTTGATATCGTGCAGAACAATATCAGCTTCAACGATAAAGCTGGCGCCACCCGTGGCCTGCATGCTGAGCCGTGGAATAAATTTATCTCCACCGCTAATGGCCGGGTATTCGGCGCGTGGTGCGATTTGCGCAAAGGCGACAGCTTCGGCACGGTTTTCACGCACGAAATCAATCCTGGCACGGCAATCTTTGTACCCAAAGGTGTCGCCAACGGCTATCAAGCGCTTGATGACAACATTGCCTACACTTACCTGGTTGACGCGCACTGGTCTCCAGACGCAAAGTACACCTTTGTCAATCTGTTTGACCCAGCACTCGGCATTGACTGGCCGATTAGCCAGGATCAAGCGATTATTTCCGAAAAGGACGCCGCTCACCCGCTGCTTGCAAACGTAATCCCGATGGAGGTTTGATGGACGATAAGGCAATAGTTATCACTGGCGCTAACGGTCAAGTCGGCCGAGCACTACAAAAAATTTACCCTCAGGCACTAGCTCTGGATCGCGAACAACTCGATATCACCGACCAAAAGGCAATCAATGAGTTTAACTGGGATAATGTCAAAGTAATTATTAACGCTGCCGCCTGGACAGACGTTGATGGTGCAGAAAATCCCAACAATTATAACCTAGTCAAAGCAGTCAACGTCGATGCGAGCCGCTACTTAGCAACAGCCGCTAGCCAGCATGACTTAACTTTTGTAACGTTCTCGTCTGACTACGTTTTCGACGGTTCCCAACCAATCCACAACGAAGACGAAACTTTTTCACCGCTCAACATTTATGGCAAGACTAAAGCTGATGGCGACCTAGCGGCCGCCACCACAATCAAACATTACATCATTCGCACCTCCTGGGTAATCGGCGATGGCAGAAACTTTGTTAACATCATGCAAGATCTAGCAGCGCGTGGTGTCAAACCTTCCGTCGTTAACGACCAGATTGGCCGCCTAACTTTTACCGATACTTTGGCGCGTGGTATTAAACATTTATTAGAAATAGGCGCACCATACGGTACATATAATTTAACCAATGAAGGTCAACCGGCTAGCTGGGCGGAAATTGCCAAAATTGTCTTCGAAAAATCAGGCAAATCACCTTCAGACGTACAGCTAGTTTCTACTGCTGAATATTTCGCTGATAAACCAAACACTGCCAAGCGGCCACTACAAAGCACCCTAGATCTAACGAAAATTGAAAAAACTGGATTCATACCAGAAGATTGGCGCGATAAATTAGACAAGCTGCTTGATTAAATTATCTACTTTGCTTGTTGAATGCTAGCGTTAATTTCTTTATTACTTATGCTATCTTTGCCCCAGTAAGCTTTGTCTGCTAGTTCACCGACTTTAGCTGGATTCCTAGTGCCCATCTGGTTCGGCAACCAATTTCTAGTGAGCTTAAGCGACCGCTCTTCACGTTCCATTGATCTTCGTAGGGTTTCCTCATCCAAATCCGTCCTACTCTCAACAAATACCAGCTTAAAGTTGTCTGGCATCAGATAATCAGCCAGCCACATCACCCGCGGCATGTGTGCAATGTCAGCTACAATAACTACTGTCATTTCAGTGCCTGCCAACAGTTCCATTTTCTGCTCTGTACTCATTAGACCGACTTCATCAGCGTCATAGCCCTCTTTAATCAACTGTTTAGATAAAATTATCGGGATGCTATTAGTAAAGTTCGTAACCGTATCAACCGAGTCGGGTTCCTCATCTGTGAACTCATCCAGTTTTCCAACTACTTCATTAATTTCTTTTTCACTCTTACCTTCACTTCGTAACTTTTCAGCGACGTTCTGCAACATCTGCTCTTTCATTAGCGTTGAAGTACTAATGCGCGGATATTTCTCGTATTCATCCAGTAGTGCGTTGGTCAACTCAGATGAGCTGGCGGTGTCTGGATCAATATTACGAGCCTCGTATATTCGCCGAAGCGCCCGCACACAAACCTGCATATCCTGCATTGTTGGGTCAGCGTCAACTTCATGCATCAAATCTTTCAGGTCACCTTGTCTCTTATCTACCAATTGGCGTATTTTGGTATAGGGTGTATGAATCACATCCTCATAGTTAAGCCCGGCGCTCTCAGCCAAAATTGGCATCGCTGTCGCCATAGCAATCGTCTTATTATTCATCCTACCAGTGTGAACAACTTGTACATCTGTATTGCCCGTTTCAATCGCCTGCAAATATAAATCACCAACCATCTCAGTGTTTGCCAACGACTCTGGCGGTAGTTTGACATTCCTGTCTGGGTGTCCAATCTCTGCTTCAACAACCTCTTCACCGCGAGCAATATTAACAATAACATCAGCCGCAGACACAGCTCCAGCAACCTCTGGACTATTATAATCTGTAAAGGTAATTCCAGGGCAGTCCCGCTGTAGCTGTTCGGAAAAACCGCGATACGGTACATAAACAATTGAGCGGCCCCTCGGCTCTCTTTCAGGATGATCCGGGTCGGTAAATAAATTGCCCGATACTCTGGTTAGATAGCTTTCATAAGCATCTTGTGTATCCTGAGTTTTAACCTCAGGTTTAGAAATTTTCTCCATATTTGCTATTCTATTGTTTTAACTTACTTTTGTATTTTTGTCAATTAGCTAATCTGTTTGCTATACTTATATCATAAAAGCAGGAGGTTTATGAAAGGAATAATTCTAGCGGGTGGATCGGGGACGCGGCTGTGGCCGATTACCAAGGCTATTAGCAAGCAGCTAATGCCAATTTATGATAAGCCGATGATTTATTATCCGCTGACCACGCTGATGCAGGCAGGAATTCGCGATATTTTGATAATCACCACACCAGACGACCAAGCTGGATTTCAACGACTCCTTGGTGACGGTTCACAGTGGGGTATCAACCTAGAATATGCTGTTCAGCCTAAACCAGAAGGCCTAGCCCAGGCTTTTATCATTGGTGAAGAATTTATTGGCGACGACAAAGTAGCGTTAGTGCTAGGTGATAACATTTTTTATGGTGCAGCTCTTGACGATTCGCTACGCGCCTGCACCGACCCAGATGGCGGCATTGTTTTCGCTTATAAAGTATCTGACCCAGAGCGTTACGGCGTTGTCGAATTCGATGATCAAAATCAAGCAGTCTCGATTGAAGAAAAACCCGTCCAGCCAAAATCTAATTTCGCAGTTGTCGGCATATATTTCTATGACAATGATGTTATCGAGATCGCTAAAAAGGTTCAGCCAAGCGCCCGCGGCGAGCTAGAAATTACCTCAATTAACGCCGAATATTTACGCCGCGGCAAACTCAAAGTTCAGACGCTTGATAACGGCGATGTTTGGCTAGACACCGGCACCATCAGCAGCCTAACTGATGCCGAAGATTTTGTTCGTGTTGTCCAAACGCGTACCGGCCAAATTGTCGGCAGTCCAGAAAAAACTGCTTTTCAAAATGACTGGATCAACCGCCAGCAACTTGACGAGATTGCTGCCACACTCAAGAAATCAGGCTACGGAGAATACTTGAACGTATTGTAATTAACGATGAAAAAAGTTTGTGTCATCATACCTGCCTACAACGAATCTAGCGTCATCAAAGATGTTATTAAAAAAGCCAAAAAAGTTTTCTCAAAAGCCAAAAAAGACTACTCGATTGATATAGTGCTCGTCAACGACGGATCAAAAGACAATACGCTCGAACAAGCGCAAAAAGGCGGCGCAATTGTCATTGATCATATCTTGAATTCTGGAGCTGGCGGCGCCACCTTGACTGGGCTTGCCTACGCGCGGCAAAACGGCTATGATATTGCCGCCACTATGGATGCTGATGGTCAGCACGATCCAGAAGATGTCTTGGCGGGCATTCGACAGAGCGACAACTCTGACGCAGATTTACTCATTGGCAGCCGACTCATCAATAGCGAGGGCATGTCTAGGACTAAGGTTTTGGGAAATAAAGGCTTAAGTTTCATCACTTATGCCCTGTTTGGCATTAATGTTACTGATTCGCAATCTGGTCTGCGGGTTTACTCGCGAAAAGCCATTGATAACCTCGACTGGAAATCAACCGGCTATGAGTTTTGCTCAGAGATGATTTGGCGCGCCAAACAAGCAGGCATGGTTATTTCCGAATACCCAATTAAAGCAATCTATACTGACTACTCCCGTGCCAAAGGTCAAAACAACTGGAATGCTATCAATATCGTCAAACGACTATTCAAACAACGCTTAACGGAGTTATTCGAATGAGATATCTTATCCTCGTACTACTCAATGTGCCGATTATTTTAGCAGCATTGATCAATATCATCACTCAGTACAAACTGCGCAAAGTTAGTGTAACGCGCTTTCGTCATCAATTAATTATCTGGATGGTTATCATGGTTGTGCTGATTGGGTCATTTCCTCTGTATAATATTTCAATTGGCCATCCGCCGCTGGATTCATCAGAATTAAGCTTATTTGATATTTTGCAAACTACGGCAATCATTTTGCTATTCTACATCGCTAATAATCAGCGTCAGCGTATCGACCAAAACGAGCGCCGACTGCGCGATTTGCATCAAGAATTATCAATCAGGCTGTCGAATGGAAAATAGTATTGATATCATCTTACCGTACTGGGGTGAATTTTCACTATTGAAGCAAACCGTCGATTCAGTGCTAGCACAAACCAGCAAAGCCTGGCATTTAACTATTCTTGACGATCATTATCCAGACAAAACCGCCTATAATTATTACAAAAAGTTAAACGATAAACGCATCACGTATATCAGACACCGTAAAAATATTGGTATCACCGCCAACTTTAATTACGCTATTCAACACGCAAGCGCACCGTATTGTATGATCGTCGGCTGCGACGATAAACTATTACCTAGCTACGTTGATACTGCGCTAAAAAACATTGGTGAATCAGACTTTTATCAGCCTCGGGTACAGATAATCGACGACAAAAGTAACGTATATCTACCGCTTGCCGATAAAGTTAAAAGAATACTGCAACCTAAAAAATCTGGCATACTGTCTGGCGAAAAACTTGCTGCGTCGCTTTGCTGCGGTAATTGGCTTTATTTTCCATCCATCACTTGGAAAACCGATACTCTCAAACAATACTCATTTGATACAAAGTATAAAATCCTTGAAGACGTCATCGTCGAATTGACCATGATTATTGATGGCGCTTCGCTTTATTTTGACACAACAGAAACTTTTCAATACCGCCGTTTTGCCGAGTCGTTATCCAGTAAGGAAAAAGGTAAAAATGGTATCCGATTCAAGGAAGAGAAAGAAGTCTATGATAACTTTTCCGATAGGTTTAATGAGATTGGCTGGAAAAAAGCCGCACGAGCAGCAAAACTTCGCGTGACATCACGCATTCATAGTTTCTTGTCGCGGTTTTAGCGCTTATCCTATCACTCTATTTTGTCTTTGCAAACTTACGATTAACCGCCCACGCATACAGATTAACGATTATCGATTGCGGCAATAGGTCATACAGTCGCCAGTTTATATCCTTCTTGGCTACTGGCATTTTAGCGTTTTTCCAGGGCGTTAGTTTCAAATATTTACGCCACAAAAAACCAACTGGATTATCGTTACCCTGCTGCCACGGCCGACCGTTCACACCAAACTGCGAATGAATGATCTTCGGCGTGTAGTAACTCTCCATGATTTCATCATAACTATAAAAACTCTCTGGCAAGAAACCATTGGCCTTAATATATTTTTTAATGTCATAGCCATAGAAAACGGTCGAGAAATTATATTCCACACCGACTTTCTTGATTTTGCCTTTGAAAAATACGTTGCACAAATCTTGGTCAGCCACCTCATAGTGGTTGTGCCGCAAATGCTCACGCATCTTAGCGTCAATCTTATCTTTCATCCATTTTTTGTGATTGATAAGCATAACTCCACAGTTAAAGTAACCGTCGGTTGGCTTCAAGCCAATGACATCCTTGTGCGCGTTCACCATGGTAGCGTCATATGACAGCGCCATCACATTGTCCTCAAAATCAAGCTCCAAAAGACCATCAAGCGCACCGCTAATCACCGTGTGTGGATTAATGTATAAAATTCGGTCTGTTTTGATATCAAGCTTGGCAAACGCTAACATCTTATACCATGTGATATATAATCCCTTCCAAGCCTTAACACCAATCTCTTTCAATTCGTCAGGATAACTTGACACGTCAACGAAAGTAATTGCGGCATTCTTATAATTTCCAATCATTTTGTTGAATTTGTTGATACTATCTTTTTTGAGCTGGTGCCCGAGGTAAAAAATATTGATCTGTTTCAGGTGTTTATTGTTCTCCAGGAGTGACACAATAGAAATTGCGCTGACTACGGCATAGTTGTCGTCACTCTGATATAAAACGTTTAAAATTCCTTTATTCATAATAAATCCTACTTGTTCGTTGACAATTGCTTAACATATTCTTTCAGCATTTCGGTGTAATCGCTTGGCACAAAACCCGTTTGGCGCAACTTCGACAAATCCATATCGCTGTTGAGCGGCCGCGGCGCAAAGCCTGGTTTACTAGCAGCATACTCCTCGGTAGAAATCGGCTGTACGCGGCTGCGATCATATCCGGCATATTCAAACACGTCAGCGGCAATTTCGTACCACGACTTCACTGGACCTTCGTTGGTTACGTTATATAGTCCATATGCAACTTTATTATCTAAGAAGAATTTAGTAGCTCGAGCAATCTCTGACGCAAAAGTCAGCCGGCCAAACTGATCATTGACGACTTTTGGATTGATGCGCATATCCGCCAAGTTTTTCATGGTTTTTGGCATATTGTGACCATCGCCAACGACCCAAGATACCCGCATGATATAGTGTTTTGGCACCAAGCTAACCGCTAGATCACCAGCGGCCTTACTTTCTCCATAAACCAACAGAGGCGCAACTACTTCATCATCTTTATGATTTTTCTCTCGGCCATCCCATACATAATCTGACGAATAGTGAACAAGGGTCTTATTTTGCTCAATGGCAACCTTAGCTAGGTTGCGCGGACCATAAGCATTAGCTAGCCACGTCTTGGCGCGCAATTCTAGAGTTTCAGAACCATCAGCATTAACCAAAGCTGCTGCATTGATGATAACGTCATATTTTGACCAATCAAACGCCTTTACTTGTTCCTCATCGGCTATATCCAGTTCTTCTCGTGATAATGCCTTAGCGTCTGGAAACATGGCACACAACGCCTTGCCTAATTGCCCACCTGCTCCCAAAATTACGTATTTCTTACTCATAATTCCCCTTTATCTTTGTCAGTTATTATAGCATCTTTTAGCGACCGCTTGTAGATAAACAGCAGAAGTGCTACTTGCAAAAAGCTAATTATCATGAAAACTAGCACACTGCCCAACATCGCCAACTGCTCAATCAGGCATATAGACATCACTACCGCCAAAACATCTGTGAGTAGCAATGTATAAAACTGCCCCTTAAACCGACGCATAATTATCAGCAAATTAACATAAATCGACACAAAAGCGTTCGCCGCCGCGCCAATCACCATAATAGTCAAATCAAGGCGGAAATTATTGATATTGATGCCAAAAATAACGTTAAGCATCCAAACACCAATCAAATAGCTCAGGACAACTGAAAGTACGCCCATCCCAAAAGTTATTTGATTAATCTTACCAACAATTCGCGCGAACTCCTTCAATTTTCCTTTTGCTAATAACTCAGACAAATTGACGACATTCGGCTGAATAATAAACGATATGAAGAGTCCAAGGAGCGTAATTGGCATTGCCATAATTCCAAAATAACCAATTTGATCAGGATGGGACTTGTCCAAAAAATACCGCGGGATATTGAGTGAAAACATCGTCAAAAACATCACAACAAATACCGCTGAAGTACGTTTCATGATTACGACAGCCTGACCGGCGTATTCTTTGATGAACTTTTTATTCATAGCAATAGCCTCAGCACGTCGCACCCATAACACATCATACAGAAGGATAATGAGCGCATTGACTAGTAATATCGCCAATGTGCCATACATGACATTTTTAGTTACAATATCAACCACTATAAATACCCCAAAACCAAGAATCGCTTTCATGGTTAGTGAGATGCCAGCGATGTACAATTTACGATGGACTTGCAAAACACCATACAACGAATCGGCAATTGATTCTAAAATTTTAAAGGCTACCAAAATCATAATCAAGCCTGTTTTAGTAGCGTTATATCCATTCAATACACAAAACACCACTGCAGAAACTGCCACAATAAGCGATGCAACGAAACGCACAGCGACATAACCGCCGCTGCAAAACTCCCGCTTGACATCAGATGCCTGATAGGTCCGACCACCCCATAAAGAAACCGCCCAAAACACCACTGAAAGTGATATTGCAAATGAAAACAGTCCAGAATCGTCAATGCCGTTTAGTCGAGTGATAACAATTAGCAATACTGGAGAGATCGCACTCTGTAGCAATGAGCCTAGTGAGTTCCAGATGTAATCCTTTTTTTTCGACTGCATGTCATTAGTATAGCAAGTTTGCCCAATATACTACTCTACTTTATAATTTTCTTAGTATATGAAAAAATATTGGTCTCACTTTCTATTGTTTATTAAAAAGCCTGAAAACGTCTTTATATCTTTGTCATTGTTTTTTGGAGTGTTGTCGACAGCCACCGTACCTCTGCTGTCAGTCAATGACGAAGGTGTACATTATATGCGATCCTATGGGTTATCCCAAGGAAAAATTGAATCAGGAGTTGCCTGTACTTTACCTAAAGAAGTGGTATTAAAAGCAAAAGAAGCAGATGTAAATAATTTCGTGACTAGTTATAAAAAAACTATAAATCGCAGCGATACAGAGACAGGGAAATGCAGCAGCGCAACTGGCTATCCTCCAATTATGCATCTACCACAGACAATCGGTATTATGTTTGCAAATCTCGTACATGGTTCACTTGGAATAACTATTATATTCGGAAGATTGGCCAACCTAATATTTTATTCATTTGCTCTTTATTTCGTCATAAAATGGGTACGAATTGGCAAATGGGCATTCGTAGCAACCGGCCTATTTCCGCTAATGATACATTTGGCAGCGTCTCTTTCTGGAGACAGTATGACAAATATCGCAATTTTTACCGCTATTGCTGCTACGCTAAATCTCTTTAGCCAAAAAAGCCCGTTAACTCGACAGCAGCGGTTGCTTATTATTGCTGTAGCCTGCTTGTTAATTCTCACGAAGTCGGTAACAATACTCTTATTATCACCAGTCATTTTCTTGCCGAAGCGCCTCTTCGTTTCAGATGAAAAATCAAAAATATCTTTTATTCCACAAAAATGGTTAATTCTCTCAGCAGCAGCAATATTAGCAGGCCTTTGTTTAACAGCGTGGCTTCATGTATACACACAACCCCTACTCACCACTGGCGCACCGCATAATCCGCTTCATAGTAATCCGCTAAAATTTATCCAGATATTATTTAATACCTATCTAAACCCAAACCTGCCCGTATCCGATGATATCCTAAGGGGCGTGATTGGCGCATTTTCTGCTTTTAAATATGGGCTGCCGCTTTTTATATTACTACCCTCATTTTCCCTCCTCTCCCTCTCTCTCCTTCATTACAACAAGAAAGACCAGGAATTGTTAGGAGAGTGTACTAGTAAATTGGCAGTGTATAATTTAGCGACAATTGGGTTGTTTGTTTGTGCAGTGTCGTATGCTATGTATACAGCATGGGCCTTATTGCCGTTTAGGTTTGGCGAGGGAGCGTATTATGCGGATGGTGTTCAGGGTAGATATTTTACAGCAACAGCAGCTATGTTGGTGCCGGTAGGGTTATGGCTGCAGAAGTATATTAATGTAAGGACTAAGAATGAAAAAGTATTTAACCTTATTATGTTCTTTGGGCTAGCTTTAGTGCTTGGGTTTTATGTTTTTGAGACGGTGTGGAAATTTAAGTAGCTACCCTAATCATGACAATATGCTAGAATAAAAACAGTTATGAAAAAATGTTGGTATTTATTCTTATCTTTTATTAAAAAGCCTGAAAATGTCTTTATATCTTTGTCTTTATTTTTTGGGGTGTTGTCGGCAATACTAGTCCCTCAGTTATCTGTTAGCGACGAGAACATGCACTATATGCGCGCCTACGGAATATCTCAAGGTCGCGTAGAGTCTAACTCACCCTGTACATTGCCGAAAGACGTTATCAAAAGAGCTGAAGCAGTTTACGAAGGTAACTTTTCCGCTGATTATTCTAAACCTATAGATCGAAACATAATGGATGTTCATAAGTGCAGCAGCGCCTCTGGCTACCCACCAATTATGCACCTGCCGCAAACAATCGGCATCGGTATAGCAAGTTTATTTGGAGGATCTACTGGGTTAACTATTCTGTTTGGACGAATTGCTAATATAATTTTTTATTCAGTAGCCGTATTTTTCGTCATAAAATGGGTGCGCATCGGCAAGTGGGCCTTTACGGCAATTGGACTTATTCCACTAATGATTCATATGGCGGCGTCGCTATCCAGCGACTGCATGACAAATGTGGCAGTCTTTACAATTACTGCTTTTACCTTGAACCTATTCACCCAAAAGGATAAGTTATCGCATAAACAAACAGTCGCTCTTGTCTGTATAGGAGTATTCCTTACTCTAACCAAATCTGTAAATGCCTTACTACTATTTCCTCTTCTGTTTTTACCAAAGCGTCTATTCTCACCCAACAAAAACGAACGTCTGCCATTTAATGTTCAGAAGTGGACTATATTGGTAGTAACTGGTATTGCCGCGATAATTAGCATACTAATTTGGCAAAAAATATATGGTCAGCCTCTACTCACCACCGGAGCAGCTCACAACCCTCTACATAGCAACCCTCTTAAGTTTATTACCATATTGTTTAATACATACATCAGTCCAACTATCGGGTATACAGATACTGTATTACGCGGTAGTGTTGGTGAATTTTCATCCTTTAAATACCGCCTACCTTTGTTTGTGCTGATACCGCTCTTTTCCCTCCTCTCCCTCTCTCTCCTTCATTACAACAAGAAAGACCAGGAGTTATTAGGAGAGCAGACTGGGAAGCTGGCAGTGTATAATTTGGCGACAATTGGGTTGTTTGTTTGTGCAGTGTCGTATGCTATGTATACAGCATGGGCCTTATTGCCGTTTAGGTTTGGCGAGGGAGCGTATTATGCGGATGGTGTTCAGGGTAGATATTTTACAGCAACAGCAGCTATGTTGGTGCCGGTAGGGTTATGGCTGCAGAAGTATATTAATGTAAGGACTAAGAATGAAAAAGTATTTAACCTTATTATGTTCTTTGGGCTAGCTTTAGTGCTTGGGTTTTATGTTTTTGAGACGGTGTGGACTTATAAATAAACTCGATCCAATCTTTGCACTTATGCTTGCTTGTGTTAAAATAATGTAAATATGAGAATTACAAATAAAAAACTTTCAAAAAAGCAAATCCTAGTAGCTACCCTTGCTGTAGCTGTCGCGATTTGCGGGAGTGTTTTCGCGCTTGATAAGATCGGTATTATCTCAATTTTTCCAAAAGAAACCGTACCAAATATCAGTAAAGAGCCAACGCCGCAAGAAAAAAAATCTGAAGAAAAAGCCAATCAGGACACTAAAGAATCATTCCTTAACGCTACAAAAGATGATGAAGAAAAGTCTGTTGAGAAAAGTAAACCTGCACCAGTGCCAAAAAATAATTCATCAATCGAGCTTTCAGCTAACAGAGATGGAGACAGCGTTACAATTATCGTAAAATTAAAAGAACAGGGTTATTCGCAAGGCAAATGCTCTCTAACTGTAGCCGCTAATGGAAAAAAGGTTGCGCAGAATGCTGATATTATATACCAGCCAGAATACTCTACCTGTGCTGGATTTTCAGTACCCGTATCTTCAGTCGGCGGCGGCCAATGGACTATTTCATTATCAGTAACTCCACTCAATGGCAAGCCTATAACTAAAACTTTAACAAAGGAGATTTAATGGTGAAAACGAGAATATTTATCTCTGCCATTGCCGTTGCTGCAATTGGTGTTTTTAGTTTAGTGTTTTTTGCTAATCAATCGAGTGCCGTCACCGCTAGCGATTGGCGCGCTGGAAACATCGTTGACGACTTTGTTTTTACTAATTCTGATGACATGACAGTTGCCGATATTCAAGCATTTCTTAACAGCGTCAACCCAAATTGCGACACATACGGAACTGGGCGCGCTGTCGAAAAAGGCAGAGGCGATATTACACGCGCACAATATGCTGCTTTGCGGGGCTGGGCAGGTCCGCCTTATGTCTGTCTAAAAGATTATTA
>CAUSEX010000014.1:0-23539 GCA_963531145.1 uncultured Candidatus Saccharibacteria bacterium | reverse complement strand
AATATGATGAAGCGGAGTATAAGACATACGAGGACTATCAAAACCAAGAAGCCAGTACCATGAATTTTTTCCTCGGTATCTTTGCGGAGCGGTTTCTTTATTAAGCGGAACAAAGCCGTCACAAACCACCGCCCGCCATCAAGCGCCGGAATTGGCAAGATATTCATCACTGCCAGTGACAAAGCGATTAGTCCAGCAATCATTAAGACATAGCGGCCGCCAGCCTCGCCAGCCGCCGGAAACAACATGCCAAATATCGTCACTGGACCGCCAACACTATTGCCAACTGTTGCTAATTTTTGATTAGCCTGCTGCTGCGCCTGGTCGTTCGGCACGATTTTCATAGCCAGCCCCGTCAAACCGTCATAGACAACTTGCCCAAGCCCTTGAATAGTTATCCCAGTCAATTGAGTAGTCAGCCCTACGCCGACAATTGGCGCCGACCAAGTCGAATGCATCAAGACCTCTTGAGATAAACTGGTGCCCAGATAACCGCGCTTGTCATCATTGCTAGACCGCAATGCTACAGGCAGCACTGCCTCTCGGCCGTTTCGCGAGTAGCGAATCTTGACTGTTTTGCCTTTGTCGCGAGCTAATCTCTTGGTCAGCTCATCTGGAGTTTTAATCTTATCGCCATCAACCGACAGAATATCGTCGCCAGTTTTTAATCCGCTTTTTTGCGCTGGCAAGTCGTTCTCGACACCAGCTATCTTGACTTCTTTGCCTGAAGTTGTCGTGTCGCTAGCCACGGTGAATTGATTAGCGACAAGCGGCGGCATACCCCACCACGCCAAAATCGTAAATATCAACACCGCACTCAGCCAATTCACTGCTACGCCAGCCAGCAAGATTTGTGTTTTTTGCCAAAATGTCGCTGCGCCGTAATCGCCAGGCTGCTTATCATCGTCGTGCTCGCCTTGTAACTTAACGAAACCGCCTAGCGGCAGCCAGTTAATACTGTAATCGACATTTTTGCCCAAAAAACTTTTCTTGACCTTCTTCTTATAAGCTGCCGGCGGGAAGCCAATACCAAACTCTTCAACACGCACGCCGTAACGCCGCGCCACCAAAGCATGGCCTAACTCGTGCGTCACCACTAAAATAGTCAACACAATTATACCGACAATGATACCAAAAACTAAGCTCATTTCACCCTCCAAACCGCCGCGAACGTTTCGCGTACTCATTTAGTATAGCGGTTATGTCGCGTTTTGTCATATCTGGCCACGATTTTTTAACAAAAATTAGCTCGCTATAAGCACTGCGCCACAGCATAAAATTACTTAGCCGCTGTTCGCCGCTGGTGCGCACTATCAAGTCGCATGGCGGCACATCTGGCGTATACAAAAATTGCTCAAAGATTTGCGCTGTTACTTTTTTGTGTGTTGAAAGCGTTTTGCGCAAGGTGTTGACTGCATCTATAATTTCCTGGTGCCCGCCATAATTAAATGACAAAATTGCCGTGCCGTGCGTCAAATCTTTGGTGGCCGCTTCGGCCTCGTCAATCGCTTTTTTGACTCGGCGGCTGAGACGCACACGCGTCCCCGCCACCCTTAACCGTATGCCGTGTTCAACGAAAATATGCAAATCACGCGTCAACATTTGCACCACCAAATCCATCAGATGCTTAATCTCCGGGCCGCTACGATGCCAATTCTCGGTACTAAAAATATACGCGCTAACATACGGAACGCCGCGATCGATAGTATCGATGATAATTTCGCGCAACTTTTCATAACCAGCGCTATGCCCTTCTTGCGCTGATAAACCTTGAGCTTTTGCCCAGCGGCGATTGCCGTCGACAATGAAGCCGACGTGTACTGGCAATATTTTCTCGCTCATTAGATGGTTAGAATATCCTTTTCTTTGTCCTTGAAAGCGGCCTCTAGCTTGTCTTGGAATTCATTCATCAAGCGATCAAATTCTTTTTCGATCATTTTGAGATCGTCCTCGCTCAGTTCTTTAGCTTCCTTCATTTTTTTGGCATCCTTGATACCGTCTTGGCGAATATTGCGTAAAGCGATTCGCGCTTCTTCTAATTTCTCCGACGCTTGACGAACCAGCTGCTTACGGCGTTCCTCGGTCAAGGCTGGCACTGGCACGCGCACCACGCGACCGTCGTCGCTCGGATTAAAGCCAAGGCTCTGATCATTGCGAATCGCCGCCGCGATGTTTTGCAAATTACTCGGATCAAAAGGTGTCACCAGCAACATTTGCGCTTCGGGAGCTGTTACGTTGGCCACCTGATTGAGTGGCATGCTAGCACCGTAAGCTTCAACCATCACGCCCGCTAGCATACCTGGGTGCGCCCGGCCTGTGCGAATCTTGCGCAGCTCCTCGCCAAAGTGCTCAAATGCGCCTGTCATTTTTGCTTCATATTCATCTGTACTAAACATATATTCTCCTTTACTTTATTGTACCATTAAACGCTAATTTATCTGCGCTACTCCTAGCAAACTAGCTCGCCGGTCAAATCCTCGGCGCAAGCGATACGCCTGGCGAAAATCCGGCGAGCCATCGACTTCTTGATAGGCATTCTCATCGAAAATCAGCCACACATCTAGCGGATAGTGCGGCCGTTCGGCTACCCGTGGCATCACTGTATGATACAAGCGGAAAAACGCATCAGTCGTGTGATATGGCATATATGGCACGAATGCTCGCCCCAAAACCTCCGGCTCGCTGCCATCCCGGTTTAGCGGCAAGCCGCCAGTCTCGCGAATCCGTTTAATAAACGCCGCCCGCCCTGCCTCGTTAGTAAATTTGCGCGATTGCAGCCCGCAAACGATAATATCTTGATACATGAAACGATGCAAAAACACTATATCCACATAGCGCGAAATCTCGTAAGTCTTGGTGCGATTCGGCCCCATGCCAACGAAAGGATTGTCGGCAAAATCATATCTATAAGCTGGAATATCAATATGAATAATTCCGTCCGTATCCTCGCTCAGTTGATCTCGCAAGGTATTCAACTGGTCATCAAGATCTTTGCCATTATCAATCCGCTCGTGGTCTTGAAAAACTTCACTTTCTGGCCGCAAATCAATATTATCCAGCTCGCTCGCACGCTCCCGCTCGCCGCCGCTTGGTTTCTCGCGGTTGCTATAAAAGTCAAAACTACCAGATTCAAAATTATGCATCTACATTCCGCCATTGATTGCTCATGCTTTTATCATACCAAAATAACCGCCATATTTCAGCGGTTATATTGGCTGTATAAGACGTAGGTTTATTCGCCGCCAAGCTCGATACGCTTGAATTGGCTAACGCGTACATTCTCGCCGCGCAGTGCTACTTGCTCTTTGATCAGCTCGCCGACGGTTTTGTTGTCATCAAGTACGAAGGTTTGCTCGGATAGGACTTGTTCGGCAAAATATTTTTTGAGTTGTCCTTCGACAATTTGCTCGCGCATATTCTCTGGCTTATCTTGCAAACTGTCGCTTGCCAAAAACTCCTGCTTTTTCGCTTCGTAAACGTCGCTCGGAATATCCTCGACCGTTGCATATTTTGGCGCCATCGCTGCGATCTGCATAGCAATTTGGTGCGCAAACTCCTTGAATTCTGGCAAGCGCGCCACGAAATCAGTTTCACAGTTGACCTCGACAACCACGCCGATACGGCCCGAATGCACGTAGCTCTCGATCAGACCTTCGCGCGTCTCGCGGTCGCCTTTTTTCTCGGCCTTAGTCAAGCCTTTCTTGCGCAGTGCCTCAAGAGCTTTATCGAAGTCGCCCTCGGCTTCAACTAGCGCTTTTTTGGCATCGGTCAGGCCAATGCCACTTAATTCTTTCAGCTTTTTAATGTCTTCAATTGATACGCCCATCCTATTTCTCCTCTTTTTTAGTCTTGCCTTCGTTCACCGCTGCTACAAAGTAATCTAACAGCAGTTGCAACCCTTTAATCGCGTCGTCGTTGCCTGGAATTGGATATTCAACTTTGCTCGGGTCGGCATTAGTATCAGCAATCGCCACCACTGGGATTCCGAGATTTTCTGCTTCAGCGATTGCATTTTTATCAACCAGCATATCGAGCACAATTAAAGCGCCAGGCTTGCCATTCAATTCCTTGATACCGCCGTATTTGAAGTTCAAACTATCGATTTCTTCTTGGTAGCGCTGAACTTCTAGCTTATTGTAGCGCTTCTCGAGATCGCCGTTGTCCATGCGGCGCTCGAGGTCGCGCAGCTTTTTGATTTGCGCGTTAGTAGTGGTGACATTAGTTAGCATGCCGTCGATCCAACGATTCACCACAAACGGCGGGCCAGCCGACTCGGCAGCTGCTTTGACGATATCTTTGGCCTGCTTTTTGGTGCCAACAAACAAAACTTTTTTGCCGCTAGCGACCGTCTTGGTGATAAACGGTAAAGCTTTGTCTAGCGCCTCAACTGTCTTCGCTAAATCAATAATATGGCTATCCTGGCGTTTTGAGTGAATATACGGCGCCATCTTCGGGTGCCAGCGGCTAGTTTTGTGTCCAAAATGAACACCAGCTTCAAACAAAGCTTTCATGTCTACTTCTACAGACATCAGGTTACTCCTTTTCCTCGCCCGCCGCTTTTGGAGCTGCAACGAGCTGTGTCGTTAAAATTACTTCAAACGTAGTGTAGCATTATTAGCTATTTTTTTCAACAGCGAAAGGATTTCTCGACGGCCTATTTATACCAGACACCAGCGCCAGAGAATCTGCTAATTGTTCTAGAGAATCGCAATTAGAACAATCAGCAGATTGGCTAGAATCAACTTTAGAAGAGAATAATAAATAAGCCTCTCTCTTATCGTCGTCATGGTCTTTGTTGTCAACTAGCTCGTGTACAACAAAGATGTGACCCTCTTTAGCGACTAGCCAGCCTTTTTTATCATTACCCTCTTCTTCGCGGACAACACCAACCATGCGGTGATTCACTCCATCGCCATCATCGCCTTCTTCTACATTAGTTCTTATAACTAAACCTGTTTCTTCATTTTCAAAAAATGATTCACCAGGCTGCAGACTAGCAACATAGCCTTTTATCTCTTTTATTATTTCTCTGATCAATTCTGGATCGCACTTATCGGCATCTGGTGATAAGCCAAGAAACATTTCTGTCATGTCTCGCCTCCTAATGTCATATTAACATTTTTCCTTGACACTAGCGAACCCGCCACGCTAGTTACTAAGGTATTCTTCGTTCTCTTCCAAAATACCTTCTCTAGCCAGCTAGCAATTCTATTATAACCAGGAATTTTCATTTCAATAAGTAAGTCCTCTATAGCGCGGTTCAAAGGTATCTTTGACCTCAAATTAGCCTCCCCGTCTTGTACGTCTATATACGCATCTTCTGGCGGAGCATGTACGGCTAAACCTTTGTCCAAACAAGAGAGACATTCCGCCAGGCTTGCTTCTCCGCCAAAACGACGAGCGCCAGAACACGACATCAGATTGATATTTCGCAAACCATCATCGCCTGCTTTTATCATATTGATGAGCAAAGTAATAGGGTTCTGTCTTAATACACTGGTATCTCTTGGCAGAGTATAACCAGAGGCTAACAACAATCCATTAGCACTGCCATGGCCAGCGATAGTCAACCGGTCGATAGTATCAATGCCCATATTCTGCAACGTCGCAACTCTATCCTGAGTATCGTTAGCAGAACCTACTTCGATGGGTATAATATCCGAAGACTCTGTGCGTCTGAAATTTTTAAAAGCGCCATTATGATCGCCCGATTTGCCAATTAGAACAACCGACCACGACTTTTCTTCACCCTTACCATTCACCAAATCAACCATGCTATCTAACGTTTGCAACGACCAGCGAGAAAAAATTGCTATCCCAAGTTTATCATGCAGTTTAAGTACATTATCGCGGCCCAAATGCTCCACAACTCTTATATACTCCATATACTCTGTTTGACCTTCTTCCGTCATATAGACTTCCCCTATATTAATCGTCCCATATTGTCCTATACATTTACCGTATTCATCTATGACAGATTTAGCCGATTCGTCATCGCCAAGCAGTACTCTATTACACATTTCATATCGCCATATCATCCGTTCGTAATCGCTATTTCCAAAATCAATATCTTTCTTATCTACGATACGACCACCGCTATCATGAAACTCCTCTCTAGCAGCCTGGGCGCAACGATACACTGTACCATTACCCGATTCAAGCATCCATTTTACATACTCGCTACAGACATCCGGATACTCAAGCAAATCGTCTGGCCAATCGACTAATGGTACGTCGGCAATTTCTTCAACTAGTTTGATAGCTTTACTTATAGCGGAACGCTCTTCTCGCGACCGTTCGTCTCTAGCTAGGCAGACATTCCTAATGGTTCTATCGAGATATCCTTTATATTTTACCTTCAATTCTGCCAGGTCGCCTTTGCGCATTTCATCTATATTATCGCACAACTTTCTGAAGAAGTCGCGACGTCTACTATACTCGTCGTCCTCAGTGCTTACAGCTTCTATTTCTAGCGGCGTTTGTGCAGGGTAATATTCAGGTGTTTTGTCATTTGTCATTTTTGTTTCTGTTACGTATCCATCGTAATTATACACTATTTTTGCTAATATTCACCTTTTTTGTTATGCTTACATCATGAAAGAACGCTTTCGCAAGATTTCTTCGCGCGCCTCAACGCTAGCTGGTTCGGCTGGCGTGTTCATCCTAGCAGCCGCTTCAATAGCTGTTTGGTTTATTACCGGGCCGATTTTTAACTTCTCTGACACCTGGCAATTGGTTATCAACACTGGTACGACGATTGTCACTTTTTTGATGGTGTTCTTGATCCAAAATACTCAAAACCGCGATAGTCGCGCTATTCAGCTTAAGCTTGATGAACTAATCCGCTCCACCAAGGGCGCCCGCATGCGCTATGTTGGATTAGAAGACTTCAGCGACGAAGATTTAGCCGACATCGAGGAAGAAATTCGCGCCATCACCCAGCTGCCAGCTTCGCAGCGCGCACTACGTAAACTTCACGACAAAATCAGCAGCGAAAAGGAACGCCGTAGCAACGAAAAGCGCCGCAAAACTCATTTTTGACAGACAGATAGATTTTTGTTAAAATACTACAGTTATGAAAAGCAGTATTCACCCACAGGACTATCGCCTGGTCGTATTTAGCGACGAACAAGCAGGCTTCGCGTTTTTGACTCGCTCAACGGCGCAATCTACTGAAACAATCAAATGGAAAGACGGCCAGACTTACCCGTTGGTCAAAGTCCACATTTCGAGTAAATCGCATCCATTCTTCACTGGCGAAGAAAAGATTATCGACACCGAAGGCCGCGTTGACCGCTTCAAGGCCCGCCAAGCCGCCGCTAAAGCCCGTCGCAAGGCTCTCGTCAACAAAGCAAAAAAGGCTAACGCTGCTGCCGCTGCCAAGGCTCAGCAAGCTGCCGATGACAAAACCAGCGACAACAACGCTAAGCCAGCCAAAACCTCCAAAAAAGCCAAGAAATAGCCGCTAAAAGCACCTCTCGCGAGGTGTTTTTTAGTTTCGGGCGCTATTTTACGGCACAGGTCCCAGCCGCAATATTTTTCGATGCCTAGGCATCTTGTCCGCGCGTTCGCAAAAATTCTTCCAAGTCTGCATTCAATTGGGCGGCCTTTTCACTATTTGGATCAAACATTTCAGACTCAAAGAAGACGGAGCTTAGGCTTAACTTATTACCGTTAGCATCCTTGTGCGATATACGAAACCATTCAATACCTTCAGGTTTAATGCATGCCCCATAAACACAGTTTTTGTCCCATTCCATACCCCGCACTGTTAACCTTAGCCTATCAGTCGGCCCTGCAAAAGCCTTTTTTAATACGATAACTAAGCCGGCTTGTTTCTTTTGTCTAGCATAATGACCATAACGTTCATCGTAGCAAAAATCACCCGTACCCTTGCGCTCGTAAGCATCAAAAGCCACCACGTACTTATCCACCAGCTCACCATATTCACCAATAGCACTAAATGGACTAAACAGTCGAGCCCTCACACTAAATTTTGGATCGCTAAAGGGCGTATTATTCAAAGTTAATTCCTTCTT
Organism: uncultured Candidatus Saccharibacteria bacterium; assembly: GCA_963531145.1. Taxonomy (GTDB): domain Bacteria; phylum Patescibacteriota; class Saccharimonadia; order Saccharimonadales; family Saccharimonadaceae; genus Saccharimonas. The sequence goes on along the minus strand of CAUSEX010000014.1, from coordinate 15,500 downwards.
GCCAATAGCGTTGCTAAGGTGTCTTATAGAGTCAGACGGCCGGACTACATCGTGATGCTCAATTTCATCAGGATGCTGTAACACTTTTATGACTCTACTGGCTAATTCTAATTCCGGTGTCTCTCTAGTTTCGTATACGCCATAGTTTTTAGTAATTTCCCGTCTATCCATTTATTTAAAACACTCCTTGAATTTCAGTACTCCAACCATCCGTTCCGCCTCTAGCTTTAACATGTCCATTACCAACCTTCACAATTTGCCGCGGTTATACATGTCTTTTGACACTTCGCAGCTTTTAGAGGGAACAGCTACCGGCAGCAAAGCTATACGAAGGCCCTCGCCCGTAGATTTTGGCCTATCAATCGACCTGCTCATCTTATTATTATATATTATAATGTTTGACTTGTCAATATATGCTATAATTTATGAGTTATGGCAAAGATTTCTCTCGATTTAGACGCCTTGAAAGCCGAACGCGCTCGCCTCGGCGATTTTTTAGCAAGTCCCGACGCTTACAGCTCGCCAGATTTTACTGCCAAGAACAAACGTTTCGCCGAGCTAGAAACCATTATCGCTACCGCTAGCGAACGTGATACTGTAGAAAAACAGCTAGCGGAGGCAAAAAATCTAGCCCAGGGCAACGATGAATTAGCCGAACTAGCCAAAGCAGAGATTCCCGAGGACGAAGCTAAAATTACCGAACTCGACGATAAGTTATTCATATTACTAACACCCAAAGACCCGAACGACGAGAAAAATATCATCATAGAAATCCGCGCCGGTGCTGGCGGCGACGAAGCATCATTGTTCGCAGCGGAGTTATACCGCATGTACTTGCGCTGGTGCGAAGCCAACGGTTATAAAACCGAACTAATTAGCGAGTCCGCTAACGATTCTGGCGGCTACAAAGAAGTCATTTTCATGGTTAAGGGCGACGCGCCATATGCCAAATTGAAATTTGAAGGCGGCGTCCACCGCGTCCAACGCGTCCCGGTCACTGAAAGCCAAGGCCGTATTCATACTAGCACTGCCACCGTCGCTGTCCTGCCTGAAGCCGAAGAAACTGATATCGATATCAACCCGAATGACCTGCGCGTCGATATTTACCGCTCCAGCGGCCACGGCGGCCAGAGCGTCAACACCACCGACTCGGCAGTACGCATTACTCACCTGCCAACTGGCATAATGGTTACCAACCAAGACGAGAAGTCGCAGATCAAGAACCGCGAAAAAGCCATGAGCGTGCTACGTTCGCGACTGCTGCAGATGAAAATTGACGAAGAAAATGCCAAGTTAAGCGCTGAACGGCGTTCGCTAGTCGGTACTGGCGACCGCTCCGAAAAAATCCGCACCTACAACTTCCCACAGGACCGCATCACCGACCACCGCATTCATTATAGCCGCAGCAACATCCCCGCCGCCATGAACGGAGACATCAACGATTTAATTGAGCAGCTGCAAGCTTACGAACGAGAACTGAAAGCGCAAAACGCCGACCAGCAATAACCTATCGCCCGTCTCACCCCTGATCATATTAATTTAGTTTGACCGCTACAAACTTGCATTTTATACTATTCGTATGAATATATCGGCATGGCTCGATCACGCAATCAAACAATTACGAGAAATTGGCGTCGATTCTGCCAGGTTGGACGCAGAACTTATCTTGGCTAATACGCTGCGGAAAAATCGCACCTACCTGCACGCTCACCCCGAAGACGACATCGACCCGCGGCGTGTTGATATTGCTAATGCTCGGCTGCGTCTGCGATTAGAACACGTACCGCTTGCTTATATTTTAGGCTACCGCGATTTTTACGGTCGAAGATTTACGGTATCACCGCAAGTTTTGGTACCTCGTCCAGAATCAGAAGCCATCATAGAGCTGCTAAAAGAACTTGATGTTTCTGGTAAGCTACTAGATATTGGTACTGGCAGCGGCTGCCTGGGCATTACCGCAAAGCTAGAAATCCCAGGACTTAACGTAATTTTATCTGATATTAGCCAGCCAGCCTTGCGCGTTGCCCGCCAAAACGCTGAAAAATTTCAAGCCGACGTCGCTCTGATAAAAAGCAATTTGTTGCGCGCCATACCTGGCAAATTCGATATAATTATCGCTAATTTGCCATATGTCGACCGTTCGTGGCAGCGCTCGCCCGAGACTAATCATGAACCAGCATTAGCACTCTTCGCCAAAGACGAGGGATTGGCGCTAATCTACCAGCTGATAGACCAGCTACCAGCACACTTAAGTCCTAGTGCCCTAATCTTTTTAGAAGCCGACCCGCGGCAGCACGGCGCAATAATAGCCTACGCTGGTTCGCGCCAGCTGCAGCATAAACTAACACGCGGCTTTATCGTCGTACTGCAAGCATAATTTGCTTATTCTTGATAGGCCGCTAGCGTCGCTTTGATATTCATCGTTTTACCGCTGCGCATCACCGTCAAATCAATAGTATCGCCCGGCTGATACTGCCCGAGAACGCTTGATAAATTACCTCGCGCGCCCAATTCAGTACCATCGACCTTGGTAATTATATCTTTGTCTTGAATACCAGCTTTAGCGGCCGGGCTGTTAGCGGTAACGCCAACGTCCTCGCTGCGGCCGCCAGTCACGTACGCGCCATATTTTGATGGCAAACTATAATGCTTGGCTATTTCCGGCGTGATATCCGTGTAATTGACGCCCAGATACGCTCGCTGCACGCCTTTGCCAGCCAAAACTTGCTGGATTGTACCTTTTGCTGCGTTAATCGGGATCGAAAAGCCAATTCCTTCAGCATTCGAAGCTACCGCTGTATTAATACCGATAACCTGCCCGCTGTAGTTAATTAACGGCCCGCCAGAATTGCCAGAATTAATAGCCGTATCAGTTTGCAACATATCAGTCAGAGATTCCCGCGAGTTACCGCTGCTATCGCTCGCCGAGACCGCCCGGCCTTTACCAGAAATAATACCTTTAGAGACGGTGTTCTGATACTGCCCTAGCGCATTACCGATAGCAATAACGTTCTGTCCGACTCGGGCTGTCGACGAGTCACCTAGTGCTGCTGGTGTTAAATTATTAACGTCTTTGATCTTTAAGTAAGCCAAATCATTCAACGGATCGGTACCAACTAGCGATACCGCGTCGTAAGTCGACCCGTCCGAGGCTACAATCGTAACCGACTGCGCGCCTTCTACAACATGCTTATTAGTAAGAACGAAGCCGTCTTTACTGATAATAATACCCGTACCGGCCGCCTGCACCTGGCGGGAACCGCCAAATAGCGATTGTGACTTAGTATTGGTGACTATCGACACCACGCTTGGCGAAACTTTGTCAATAATATCAGAAACAGAAGCTTCCTTACTATCAGCCGCCAGATTACCGTCAACGAAAGTATTCAGAGAATTGCGGCCTCCTCGCATTAGCAGCGTACAAGTTATGCCGCCAGCCGCCAAAATAATCGCCGCAATCACGATATAGATGGCTAACCAAACCGTCTTCTTCTGGCAAGGTTTAGTAGACGCAACAACCCGAGGCGGCAGCGGCTGCGAGTCTGATGATCGCGGCGTAGCATTTTCCTGCTTATCATTCATCAGAAACCTCCTCTATTCGATAATTTGATCATATCCATTATACTTACTATGCGCATATAGTCTTAAAGAATCCTTAAAAATCTGCTTAACGCCCTACAAAGCATCGCTGCCGCTCAAAACCGCAAAGATATACGCCACAACCATCGTCATTGCCGTTAATAATATCGGCATTGCAATATCAGCGAAGCGAACTTCGCCGTGTTTATGATAGCTGCGCGCTGTCCGCTCGGCCACGAAACCCATCAATACTGCAAATATAGCGAATTGCGATACCTTGATAGCAGCTAAACCAGGAACAGTATAAGCAATCATCCAATAATACGAAATCCAGCCGAGTTCAGCGCACACTGTTGCTGCTGCTATCGCGTAAAGATTAGTACTGATTCCCTCGTAACGGCTAGCTACATGCCGCGCTGACGCATAAGTAATCACCCAAACAACTGCTACAAAATAAAATGAATCCCATGAATAAGCTATCAACGACAGCGTCACTAGCCCCAAGAACAGCGCAGTACCAGCCTGAATAACCGCGTACGTGTATTTCGAGCGCTGCTTGATAAATAGCAGCCAGACAATATGCAATACTGTTAGCCCCAGCTGGAGTATCATGTACCCGCCCGACAGCCAAATTAACAGCGCAAAACTAACGCCAACTATAATATCCACCAAATTAGACAAAACATTAGCCGCCCAAAAACGCGGCCTTACCGACAAAATCCGCCATTTGCCAAGCGCCACCAGCAGCAAAGCAAAAATTGGCGAATTAGTTACATAAATAGTTCCAAACACCGCCAGCGCCAGCAAAATATTAAGCGATGCATAAGCCAGCGAGCTTGCCTTAGAGCTATACTTATGCTTTTTTGTTGAACTCATACCGCTTAATTATACCACCTTAGTATTGTTTCTATAACCCGCCTACTCGCCGGCATTCGGCTTGACTGCTATGATAATAACGTAGTCTACCTCTGCATTATATTTGACGCCTGGCACGCTCTGTACCGCTTCTGGGGCAGCGCCGTAAAGCGACTGCAGTTTTACAGACGTAGCTGTCTTGGCGCGCGTCGAGACTTTATATATCTTGTTGCCAGAATACGAGCCGTTTTGCGGCGCATTACCGACAGTACTAACCGTCATGCCAAGCTCAGTTAATTTATCGGCTTGTTTTTGCGCCACGCCTGATACGCCAGTAGCATTAAGTACAACAACGTTAGCATTTTCTTTAGTGATATCTGTCGCATAGAGGTTTTTCTTGACGAAAGCCCGCAGCTGACCGTAGTCATACGTTCCGGCCGTCGGTACCACCGAACTAGCGCCGCCGTACGTGCCAGTTGTCAAGATAGCCGGCTCGGCATCAATTAAGCTGACGCTTTTGATATTATCGCTTTTGATGTCGTGTACTAGCTCGACCAGCGTACGTACTTCGCTCTTTTCGAAATTAGTTCGTAAATTCTTGCCAATCGCGTCGATAATACCAGAAATTTTAGTAAAATCTGCTAGCGTGCCGGCACTCAAGGCCTTGTCGCGAATAGCAACCATAATCTTTTGCTGGTTTTTTTCGCGGTCGAAATTAGACTGTTCGAAACCGTACGTTGGCGCTCGGTCGCCGCGCGCCATCGCCAAATACAGCGCGTGCTCGGCATCTAATTCTACCTCACCATTCGGATAACTGATATAGTGGCCGCGCGGACAACGCTGAGACTTCTCGGCAGACGTCGTACCGCACTTCCAATCAAAATTACTATCCATCACGCCATTCGGATTGCGGCTGTCGATGGTAATCTTGATACCGCCAAGCGCCCCCACCAAATCACGCATCACACTATAATTCAGGTGAACCGAATATTGCACATCAATACCAAATATATTACCAACAAAAGCTCTGGTTGCCGTCTGACGCTCTTCCTCGGCGCTGTCGCTCGACCAATTATCGTTGACGCAGTTAAAATAAGCGTTAATCTTACCAGAATAACCCGCTTGGCAACTCTTACCATATTTGACATATAAGTCTCGAGGCACGCTAATCATATAAGCATTCTTTTTGTTCTGGTCAACGCTAAGGATCATCATCGAGTCGGTTAGATATCCCGCTTCGTGACCAGCGTCGTCTTCTGAAGTGCCAAGTATCAAAATATTACTACGGCCATGAGCATCTTGCTTGAGCGGTTTCTTCTGTACGAAACCGAATATATCGCCCTTGAAGACGGCATTACCCGCCATCAAAGCTCGTACTCCCAGGAAAATACCAATACCAAGCACAATAACAGTTATTGCGATTGCCGCACGCTTGGCGATTTTTTTCCAATCGCGCTTTTTTTGGCCATTTTTTGGCGCGCCTTTGCCAGAATGTTTGGACGGAGATAGATCAAGATTATTACTAATCTCGCGCAAAGACTCATCAATATCGCTGCGAACACCTCTATTTGGCGCCGAAGTAATCGGCCGCGGCGGCAATTGCTGCTGGCGCCGTACAGACACAGTATGCCCCATATCGCCGAAATTAACCGCTGGTTTTTTCTGGCTATCAACAGGCGCTCTGCGCGCAGGAGTATTTCGCGGTACAAAACCGTCTATCGCTCGCTTCACCATATCTATGTACTATAAAGGATTTTAGCTAAAAAATAAATATCGCGCTTATTGTTTCGTTGGTTTTTACAGCGTATAATACGTGTAATGGAAGCCAGCTATCTCACCCGCCATCCGCGTCTTCGAGATTTTCTAAGTTTTAGCGGATTTGTTATTGCAGTACTAATTGGCACTTTGCTATTAAATGCTTACGTTTTTCGCAGTTTTTCCGTCTCTGGACACAGCATGGACAGTACTTTAGCCGATGGCGATCGGTTAATCATTAACCGAATACCTGTAACCATGGCACAGATACAAAATAAACCGTATTTGCCAGAACGTGGAAAGATTGTTGTTTTTGTCAATCCCGTCTATAGGCCTGGAGCACCCGATCGCTATATCATCAAACGCGTAATTGCCTTCCCTGGCGAACGCGTCGTTGTCAAGGACGGCGTGCTAACAGTTTACAATAATAAATATCCCGAAGGCTTTCATCCAGACGACAGCACGCGCAAGAACAACGTCGGTCCAAAATCACCGACTAGCCACAGCGGCGAATGGACAGTGCCAGAAGGCTCTATTTTCGTAGCGGGCGATAATCGAGTCGGCGACAACTCATTCGACTCGCGTAGCGGACTGGGCTTCATTCCAACTTATGATATTGTCGGACCAGTAGTTCTGAGAATATTTCCACTAGGCAATATAGACTCGTTTTGATTTTGAGATTAAGACTACAAACTAACAGCCTAAAAAAATTGAATATAGTTATTTTTACAACGTTGGATTAGTGCAATTCGGCTGTTATTCACCCAACAACTTGGCAATTCGCTCGAAATCTGCTTGATCTTTGAATGAAATAATAATCCGTCCGGCGCCTTTCCGAGTCTCTTTGACGGCAACTGGCGTTCCGAAGCGCTTGGCAAAAGATTCCTCTTCGCGAATAAATCTCGAGCTGCGGACGGCTTTTCTACCTTTAGTCGATGTTGTGCCATGCAACTTTTTATAATTCGAGACATAGCGCTCAATCGTCCGCGCACTCCATTGCTCTTTTATAATTCTCGGAACAACCCGCAAAATTTCTTCTTCTGGCAAGCTCGTCAGCGACCGCGCCTGGCCTTCGCTTAGTTCGCCGCGCGCTACTACATCGCGCACCGCCCCCGGCAAGCGCAACAAGCGCATAGTATTAGCAATCGCCGCCGACGTTTTACCGACACGCTTGCCAATATCATCTAAAGTCAGATTAAATTGATCGCGCAGCTTCAAATACGCCGTCGCTGTTTCTAGCGGATTAAGGTCGCGGCGCTGGATATTCTCGATCAGCGACAATTCCAACCTATGTTGGCCCGATAGTGTCCGCACCAGCGCTGGAATACGATCAAGCTTCGCCAGCTTAGAAGCCCGGAAACGGCGTTCGCCAGCCACAATCATATAGCCGTCGCCATGCGGCCGCACCACTACTGGCTGCAATACGCCATGCTCCTTGATTGATTTACTCAATTCAACCAACGCATCGTCATCAAATTCGCGGCGCGGCTGATCTGGATCGGGCATAATTGACGCTAATTTAATATAGCGCAAATCGCTAACGCGTTCATCTTGCTCGGCCGTCGGATCGAACGATTCGTCTAGCAGCTCTGTCGGAATAAGCGAGTCAAAACCTCGCCCTAGGCCCTTTTTAGCCGGCACGCTCAATCACCTCCTTGGCTAGCGCTTTATAAGCGCGAGCACCTTTACTAAACCTATCATACGCGCCAATTGGCAAGCCGTGGCTCGGTGCCTCGGCCAAGCGGACATTGCGCGGAATCTTCGTTTTGAACACTTTAGCTGGAAAATGCTTAGAAATCTCGTCTAACACTTGCGTCGACAGCGACGTGCGGTTATCAACCATTGTCGGCAGCACACCTACCAAATCAAGCGTTGGATTGAGATTTTTGCGCACTAGTTTCATCGTTTCCAGCAACTGGCCTAGGCCCTCTAGCGCATAAAATTCTGCCTGCACCGGCAGCAAAACATACTGAGCGGCAATCAATGCATTAACCGTCAACAAGCTCAAACTCGGCGGACAATCAATGATAATGTAATCGTACTCTATCGTGCAAGCCTTGATAGCATATTTCAGACGGCTGAAACGATAATCAGTCTGGGCTAGCTCTACTTCGGTATTAGCTAAGGTTGGCACAGCAGGCACCAACGATAGGTTATCAAACTCGGTTGGGACTGTTACTTCTACTAATTTTTTACGGCCGAGAATAGCATCGGTAATAGTTACTTCTAAGCTCTGCTTATCAATACCTAAGCCGCTAGTTGCATTGCCCTGCGGATCGAAATCAATCAATAGAGTCCGCTTGCCCATCTTTGCCAGATAGTAAGCCAGATTGATTGACGTTGTTGTCTTGCCAACGCCGCCTTTCTGATTGGTAACCGTTATGATAGATGCCACTGTTTATCTGCCCTCTCTGCTTACGTTTAATTATACCACAAACATCTAGTAAATATGAAATTGCCCTGCTTCAGAGAACAGGGCAATTTATTAAGTTTGTATCTACTATTTAATCGACGTAATCTCGATCCGGCTATATTTTTGACGATGGCCGTTTTCTTTGTGAACGCGTTTCTTAGCTTTGTAGCGAATAACGCGGATTTTATCGCCTTTGACTTCCGCCTCAACGACTTTCGCTTTTACCACCGCGCCTTTTACGGTCGGCGTGCCAACTTTTGTTTTATCACCATCAATCACTAAAAGTGCGTCGAGAGTGAGTTCTTTTGTGCCTTCAGGGAGGAGATCCACCAAGAGGGACTCTTTTTCACTGACAACGTATTGCTTGCCAGAGATCTTTACGACTGCTTTCATTTCGTTCCTTAATATATATTTACTATCAGTAGCCAATTATAACAGAGATGGATAATACGTGCAACTAATTTGCCTGCAGCCGAGCCATGGCGTTATTAGCCCGTAGCCAGCCGCTGGGCGAGCCGCACTCCATGTAGTCGCCTTTAGCCTCGCCCACCGCGATGATACCGCCACCCGCAATATACGCATTGATGGCGTCAGTCAGTTCAAACTCGCCGCGCTGCGGATTGGCAGGCAATGTACGCGCCAGCTCGAAAATCTCTTTATTGAGAACGTAAAAACTTGAATTACTGAGATTGCTTGGCGCGTCTTCCAGCTTCGGCTTTTCAATGATGCGCACAAAATTACCTTGCTGGTCAGTTTCGATAATGCCCGTCTGTGGAATAAATGCCTCCTCAACAGGGTTACCCAATAGCCCAGCCGACAAGCCGCGCGCCTCCACCAATTCCGCCAGATCAGCCGCATTTGAACCGCCGTCAACACGCCAGAAAAATTGGTCACCCATCACCACAAACGCCGACTCGCCTGGCTCAATAAATTCGCTAGCCAGCCCCACTGGGATACTAGTGCCGTAACCGCCCGTACCAGGCTGAGTTAAAAAATGTATTCGCACATCGCGCAGCGGCGCCACCAGAGGTAATTTATCTTGCTTGCCAGCGCGCCGCAAATAGTCGTTCAACTGGATATTTGACCGATAATAACTCTGTACCTGAGTGCTTTGCTCGCCAACCACGAAGTAAACGTCCTTGACGCCCGCCCGAATTATATCCTGCACGATGTAGTCGACCACCGGCCGCGTCCCCACCGGCAGCATACACTTTTCGATTGATTTGGTAATCGGCAGCATCCGCGTGCCCCAACCGGCGACCGGAATGATAGCTTTGGTAATAGTAGTCATAGCTCTATCGTAACACTTAATTAACCTATGCGAAAATATGGCCAAGAAACCCTGGAAATTATAAGGGTGTACTCCTGGTCGCAATTTAGCAGCTTAATCAGCTTTCTTCAGATAAATTTCTACCGGTTTACCGTCAACTTTAACGTCGTACTCTTCCATATCGTCCGCCGCCGCAGAGCCTAGCTTTACAGCCAGCGTCTCGGCCTTGATGGTATCGGCAAATATATCGACAGCCTGAGTGATTTCTGCGTCGCTGCTAGTGATGCCAAGCTCAATCCGGTCGTCCACCTGCAATCCCGCCTTCTTGCGCGCGCTTTGGACGTGGCGAATGACTTCACGCATCAGGCCTTCGCGTTTGAGCTCGGGCGTCAATTGCTTGCTAATTTCGATCCAATTCTCTGGCTTGATCACGCCCTCGGTCACGTCATAGTCCGCCAGGTGTTCGTCTAGATTCTCAATCCAGCGAATTTCCTTAACATTTAGCTCCTCGGCCATGATCTGCTCGTAGTACTCAGCCAGCTTTGCACCCGCATATGCCGCATATTGCAGCGGCTGGCGAACCTTGATCGATGTTTGATGCTCATCCTGCTTCATCCGCAAACTAAGGCCGTTGTTGATCAATTCGCGTGTCCGAGCCATATCAGCCAGCACCTGCTCATTCACCTCACCAGCTGGCAGCCAATTCTTCAAGTGAATCGACTCGTTATCACCCGTCAGGTTATGGTACAACTCTTCAGCCAAGAACGGTGTAAACGGTGCCAACAGGTAGCTCAGGCGCACCAGCACATAGTGCAGCGTACGGTAGGCGTCGCTCTTATCGCCATCGTCTTCCGACTTCCAGAAGCGGCGGCGGCTGCGGCGCACGTACCAGTTGGAGGCGTCGTCGAGGAATGGCAAAATCGGGCTCAGCGCATCAGGGATATTATAGACATTCATCTGCTTCTCGACCTCCGCCACCAGCTCGTGCAAACGACTGATAATCCAGATGTCGAGAGGGTTAGATAATTTATCAATATCGACACTAATCTGGAACGAGTTCTCAGTTCCAGTGCGAGACAAGGATTCGGGAGTATTGGAGTGAGCCGTATTAGTGATACGGTGAACGAGAAACGCATCCGAAGACGCCGTATCGTACGGAAATGTGAACTCGTCAACTTCTGCATACATCGTAAAGAAATCATACATATTCCAAATCATGCTGAGCTTGCGCGCCACGTCGCCCACATCCTTGTCGTGCAGAGCAAAGTCCTCGCCATTGAGCAGCGGACTGCTCAGCAAAAGGAAGCGCAAGGAATCGGCGCTAAACTTATCCATCAGCTCGTTCGGGTCGGTAAAGTTGCCGAGGGATTTACTCATCTTGCGGCCGTCATTGCCCGCCACCACGCCAGTGGTGATGACGTTGCTGTAGGCGTTCTTGTGCTGCGCGCCCGCCTCGCCAAACGCGCCAATTTTCGCCAGCGTGGTATTAACCGCGTGCACGTAGTAAAACCACGCCCGCACCTGGCCAATGTACTCAACGATGAAGTCCGCCGGGTAATTCTGCTCAAACTTGGCCTGGTTTTCAAACGGATAATGCAGCTGGGCAAACGGCATGCTACCGCTCTCGAACCAGCAGTCCAGCACCTTATCGATGCGAGTAAATGTCTCGCCGTCAATTTCAAAGGTGATATCATCCACCCACGGGCGGTGGTAATCATCCAGCTCCACGCCGCTGAGCTCCTTCAGCTCCGCATACGACCCGACCACTTTGACCGTACCACGGTCGCCCTTCCACACCGGCATGGCCGTCGCCCAGAAGCGGTCGCGACTCAAATTCCAGTCTGGTGCTTGCTCAATGTTTTTGGCAAAGCGGCCGTGCTTGAGATGAGCCGGAAACCAATTGATATGTTCGTTCTCATCCAGCATCAGCGGCTTTTGCCCCTGGATGTCGAAGAACCAGCTTGGAATAGCCCGGTACATAATGCGCTGCTTGCTACGCGGATTGAACGGATATTCGTGGCGAATGTACTCAATCTTCCACACCACACCCTTTTCTTTCAGGTCTTTGGCGATGAATTTATTATTGTCCCAAACCTCCAAGCCTTTGTAATTGGTATCGGTGTAGTAGCCATTATCATCAATTACATGGAAAGGCGCGATGTCATTGGATTTACCGAGCTCAAAGTCGTCCTCACCATAAGCCGGCGCAATGTGCACGATGCCCGTACCCGACTCGTGCGAAACGAAATCCGCCGCGTAAATAGTGTGAATCTTGTCATTCTCTGGCCAGGTCGAGCCCGTACTGAGCGGCTGATATTTCTTACCCACCAATTCGCTCCCTGGGAAAGTGCGCAATACTTCGTAATCAAGCGGCTGGTGCTTTTCATCCTGCAGAGTGCGCTCCAACGCTTCCTCAGCGATGATTAGCTTCTCACCCCCCACCAGCACTTCGCAATACGTCATCTCTGGATTGACGGCCAACATCAGGTTAGCTGGCAACGTCCACGGCGTGGTCGTCCAGGCGAGGACAGATACAGAATCTCGAGCCTCAACAAATGCTTCAATCGCCTGCTGGGTCACACCCGTCACATGATGGCTCAACAGCTCTTCTGGCGTACCTGTGGCAAAGCCTGCACCCTCATGCAATTTTAGTTTTTCAGCGTCCACACCAGTAATAATATAGATGGAGCATGCAACATTCGTTTCATTTTCGTGCTTGACGGTCTGCAGCAATAGATTGTTCGAATTTACTTCAAGCTCAAGCTCCTCCTGAAGCTCACGGCGCAGCGTCTCAATTGGCGACTCACCCTCATGGCTCGTCCCGCCAAAGAGATTCACCATACCCGGATTCGTGATACCTGGCTTATCATCTCGCTGCTGTGCGATGAGTTTGCCATTCGTATCCACCAACAAAGCACCAACATAACTCCTCTCGCATTCGTCGAAGCCTACTAGTTTTTGTGTATCATCAACTACTTCACCGCTAATCAACCGCTTGACTCGCTTTTCGATTTCGTCGCACGCCAATTCTGCCAGCTCTCGACTTTCAGCATGAGGGTCCTCAATCTTCCACCAAACAACGTTATCGCCCTTTAGCCAATCCGGTGTCTGGTTACGATTAGCGATATTGACAACTAGGTCGTAATTACACAGCATATCTTTCGTCAATTGTGTCCGTTGGCTAGCTCCAACTTCGATACCTTTCTCTCGCATTAAGTCAATAACCGCCAGCGGATCAAGATTCTTAGCAACGAGATGAGCATCAAAATCCGCAACTGTCGGTATCTTAGCGGTAGGATACTTCTCTGCATTAACACCAGCCGAATCGGCATTCTGCGTCTTGGTGAAGTGATTATAAAAAGCCTGCGCCATCTGTGAACGGACAACATTTGCATTGCACACAAACAAAATCTTTGAACTTTTATCTAACGTTATCTTGCGCCTCATGTTACCACTAAGCAGCTTAAATTTCACATACACACTCGGATCAGTCACCGTCTGGTAAGCGTCATTATCCATAGTCACTTCGGCCTTGCTCACTGGCGTAGCAAACTTGGTGTCGTACATCAGCACCTTTTCGCCTTCGTAGATTTTGCCAGCCTCATACAGCTGCTTAAAGGCCCACCAGACGCTCTCCATGAAATTCTTGTCCATGGTGCGATAGGCGCCTTTGAAGTCCACCCAGCGACCAATGCGGTCGATCACTCCCTGCCACGTCTCGCTATTCGCCACCATGCTTTCGCGCGCCTTGTTAATGTATTTTTCCAGACTGATAGTTGGCAAAGGATTACCGTCCTTATCCAGCGGTGCTGACTGGTCGCTATTCGTCACAATCTGCCGCCGATCCACAATATTCATCTGCTTTTCGACGAAATTCTCTGCAGGCAGGCCATGGCAGTCCCAGCCCCAGCGGCGCTCCACACGCTTGCCTTTCATTGTCCAGTAGCGCGGCACCGCATCCTTAACGATTGAGCTCAGTAGCGTACCATGATGCGGCACGCCAGTAATAAACGGCGGCCCGTCGTAAAAAACGTAGGCATTATCCGCCGGCCGCTGCGCTACCGACTTCTCAAACGTCTGGTCGTCCTTCCAGCGCTGCACCCAGTCCTTTTCGTATTCTGCCGCGCGACGGCGTGTTCCGTGTTTGAATTTCATATTTTTCCTCCTTATTTACCTTATATTCACTGCTTTGTTTAAATTATTAATCAAACTTTCCTGTTCCCTATTCATCATTCTATTAGTCTCCTCATCGCTTTTACTATCTCCTCATCAGCAACAGTCACGATTGTATTGTTTGTTTTGAAATGAGAGTCTGGTTTCTTACCAAAATATTTTCGCATAATATCGCCCGCCTCCAGCGCCACGCTTTTCGCAAAATCCAGCCATTCTTGCTGCCGATTAGTCATGATTTGCCTCTGTTAGCAACGATTTTGTCATTAACCGTAGCTTATATACCTGCGGATTAGGCTTACCGAAGAGAAAATCATATGTATCGCTACCGCCTACCTGCTGATAGCTGTAACCTAGTTTTTCATATAGTTTTTTCGCTGGTTCATTTGAAATTTCAACGCCTAGTCCAATCATAGAAAAACCTTGGCGGCGGGCTTCATTTTCTGCTGCCGCAATAAGCATAGTCGCCAAGCCCCGACGTCGATAATCCTCATCAATTTCCAGCGCATTGATTTGCGGCAAACCTGGAAAATCCTTTTCAATAATAGGGGTTTCATCGCCCCAATCATGCCGCAAGGTCACCCGACCAACATAGCGTCCACCCGCCTCTACTGCCAACACCACCGCCTTTTTCTGTTTAATTAGATCACACAGCTCCGCCTCATAATCATCAGAGATATACATCTCTTTTTTAAGGCGAGTAAATGAGCTGCTGCCGGGCGACACTAGCTCAATAACAGGCGTATATTTATTAGGATTAAGCGAGCATTCGCCGTTGGTATCTTTAAGCAACTCTTGTTTGCTAGCTGGCACTAGTATTATTTCCTTTCAAAAAAATCACCTCTTTTGACTTCGAGAATCCGCTGGAGGTGTTTCAAACGGACGGTACCATCTCGATTCCAAAAGAAGTGATTCTTTTAGCTCTTTCTTATGCTATTTACGCAAGCTCACGGCGAGGTCTAATCTCAGCTGATAAAAAACCGATTTCTTCCCGCAGGCTTCGCGGCTGATAACCGCTCATTTCGCGCTAGCCCTGCCAGAGAATACCTCATCAAGCACACGCGAAAACGCCCTTACTCACATTTTACTACATAAAATTAAATAACGCTATATCTAGCGTAAGCACACTAGATATAGCGTTATCTCGAGCCAATCCAAACTAAATCATTTTACTTCCAAACCGCCCAAAACGCACTCGCCGCGCAGATAGATTGTCTTTTTAGCGGAAGATTTGGATACTGTTTTATCCTCGCTGCCGCCCAAAATGCCGCGAACTTCGTTTTTGACAATCACATCGTCTGGCATATTGATGCTAACGCCGCCGCAAAACGTAAAGATGTCAATGACCGCACCGTCCTTAATCTTCGCCTGGCGCAAATCCAAATCTACGCCGCCGAATATAGCCGTTGCCGAACCGCCAGTATAATCGCCCTTCACTCGCGACTCTTCACCGTAAAA
>CAUSEX010000013.1:0-23769 GCA_963531145.1 uncultured Candidatus Saccharibacteria bacterium | reverse complement strand
CCCTTTATGGAAAACTTTGAGCAAAAGCTAATATATATATATATATATCACTAATAGAATAAAATGTCAATGAATTTTAAGCAAAAATGTGTCATTATATGTTTTTACGGCGTTTAATTCGAAAGATAAATTAATTATCTATTGTTAAATACGTCTATCTCCGTCGTTAAGAGTGCTGTAGTATAATGAAATTAGCTATAGTATGAAAGCTATGCCAGAAGGGGGAATTATGACATTTGAAGAAGCACAAGAGCTAGTGATGGATCATATTCGCGCGCGGAAGTGGGATAAGACGAATGATTCGCGCGGTTTGGCGATATCGTTGTCGCTGGAGGCTAATGAATTATTAGAATATTTCCAGTGGAGTGATAAGCATATAGGCACCAAAGACGACATGGCGAGTGAACTGGCCGATATAATTATTTATGCTATCCAATTTGCCGCGCGCTTTGATATCAATATCCCCGAAGCGGTTGCTGCAAAAATTGCCAAGCAAGCTGAAAAATACCCAGTCGAGATTTTTGAGATTGAAGATAAAGCCGAGCAAAATCGCCGCTGGCTGGAAGCTAAGAAGAATTATAAGAAGGATACGACGTTATGAAAAAGAGGGTTGGCATGAATAAAAAAACCATTGCGGTTGTTTCCGTGATAATTATCTTGTGCGGAGCTGCGGCTGGACTGTGGTATAACCGCCAGCATACTGCCGAACAACCGAAGACTCCGTCTGCTAACGTGTCCGACTCTGCCAAATTCAAGTCAGAATATCCGCGAGTGGCGGCGAATAATCGCTTCGTTTATGCTAGCGATGAAGAAGTCCTTAGTGTCTTTGATAGCGGCAGCGGTGTGGTTTTCTTGGGCTTTCCGCAATGTCCGTGGTGCCAGCATTTGAGCGAACACGTTGACCGGGCAGCTCGGGCTGAAGGCGTTGATAAAGTATATTATTTGAATATTCGCGACGCTCGCGCCAATAACAGCGAAGTTTACCAAAAATTAGTCAAGAAACTAGAGCCATATTTGGATAAAGACGATAACGGCAAGCCGCGGATATTTGTGCCAGACGTATCGATTGTCAAGAACGGCAAGATTATCGGCCGCTACAAAGAAGAATCGACTGGTAACGATGATATCACGCCGGATAAATACTGGACAAGTGAAAGGATTGAACGAGCATTGTCGCAGCTGCGCAGATTTATGCGGCAGCTGAAAGGCTAATTTTCTGGATTAGCATCGTCTTTTGGCTGTTGTTTATCGCTTTTGCGCTGGCGTTTCGGTTCGATGCCGACCAGATAACTACCAATCGTCCAGCCTTTGGCAATCCTTGGTATGATAAACAACTGGATAATAATCCAGACCCCCAGCTCCGTAAGATAGAACCTACCAGGTTGTATGGTGTCTATGAAAAACGGATAAACTAGCGACCGCGTAACCACTGAGGCGAAGATAATAAGGGCTATATTGATGCAGCTAGCTAAGAATTTATTGCGACGATTGGGCGCGGCGTAGTTTTCGTCGCTGAGTTTGACGCTGGGAACTTTATAACCGATTAGCCACGTCAACATAAATCCGAGCAAGCAGCCAAAGGTATTGGTTATTAAATCATTAACATCAAATAGCCGATAACTACAAGGATATAAACCGAACACGCCAGTTAGCTGCGTCACTTCTAGTAGCATCGATAAAAGAAAGCCACTTAGCAGCGCAAATTTCCAATGCTTGTGAAAATATGCTTTCATAAAAATGCCCAGCGGCACAAAGAAAACGATATTCATAACTAATTGCAATGTGATATATAGGATATCTTTGTTAGGCTGAACAATGTCGTTAACCCAGTTGAAGGGGATAAGTTGCGGCTGGATGTGATGTGTTTGGCAAAAGGCAATCGGGTCTTTTGGTACTGGCGATAGCGTAAAAAAGATTAGCCCTGTGAAATAGAGAATTGAGCCGTAGGAAAAGAATACATACGACCACGTTACGCGCCGGCGCATGATCAGCCGTGAAATGATGAATGGTATGGTCAAGAGGATGCATAAAAAAGGCCAGAAACTTAAAGATCCGATCAGCGGCGCTGAAAATGAATTGAGAAATTTTAGCATTAATTAACGCCGCCAGCCTTCAAGATCGCCTTCAGTCCGCTCTCGCCGCCAGCGAAGCCGCTGGTTTGGTAGTCGTTGATGACCATGTATGGCAAACCGTTGACGCCAAGCGATAGGGCTTTTTGCGTGTTGCCGTTGATTTCTTGCTGGTGGGAGTCGCCTTTCATACAGTCGGCGAACTTGGCGGTGTCCAGGCCGGCATTCTTGGCAGATGTTTCGAAGTAGCTGAGCGGCAGCAGCGGGATTTCCTTTGGCACAGCGACGTTTTTGACACCGATGCCTTTATCGAAGTAGTCCGTTTTGATACGCGGCACGATGTCGTGAGTATATTGCCAATATTTATCTTGGTCGGCGGCGCAGAAGGCGGCTTTAGCGCCTTGTTCGGTGTTTGGTACTTTATCCTTCAACAAAGTGACGATTCGGTGTTCGTAGCGCAATTTGCCGGATTTGATATAGTCGTTTTTGAAAGAATCGTTGCTGGTAGCGTCTTCAACCTGGGCGCAGAACGAGCAGAAATAATCGGTGTAATCGATAAATACATTTTTCGCATCTGCCGAGCCTTGCGACATATGTTCGTTCCATGGTTTACCGTTGCCGATATGCTGGTTCGGCGACCGGTTGACGATGCCGTAGATAAATAAAGCGACGATGCCGACGACAATGATTGACAAAACAACCCAAATTGGGGCAATACCGCGTTCTTGTTGATGACTCATAATTTTTCCTCCTGTTTGGCTAATTGTGCATAAACGAATGCGATTTGTCCAGATTTGTAAAGCGATGCCAGGCTAAGTATAAGCGCTAAGATGAGTACGATAGTACCAGCAACATTGGCAGCGGTGGCAGCCGCTGCGCCCGAGAAAAACAGAGTAACAATTGGCAAGATTAGCGAGGTGCCGCACGGTACGCAGCCGAGGCCGATAGCAGCAGCGATTGAGGCGATACTGCTGACGCTGAGTTGGCGGGCTACGTCTTGTTCGTTGCGTTTATTTCGTCGTGCTGTAAATATTACAACTGAAAGCGATAAGCCTTGCAGAATAGAGACGATTAGCAGCAGCGCGCCGTTTGGCGTGGTGAAACCTTGCTTGAATAGTTCAATAAGCATGTTGCCAACAACAGCTAATTTATCGATAATTGGCAACCGCGACAAAAACAGCGGTCCATAAAAATTGCCGTTAATTGCAAAGAAAATAACAATGGCAAATAACAAAGAAAACCCCGCCGCCAGCACGCTGTAGCGCGGCAATTTCAATAGCGCGCCGATACCAGCAGCGGCAGTTTTGACAGTTTCTTTTTGCTGTCGAATACGCTCCATATGATTCTTATTATACGCTAAAATTTGGAGAATTGGATTGAGTCGGCTTTAATGTTGAGATGTGAAATGGTATTATTGTATATATAAAATTGTGATTGGAGGGGGTTATGGAAACGGGTGGTTTGACAGTGAAAAGCATTGCTAGTGCTCTTGATATAAATTTGATTTATGCTCGTCGTTTGTTTCAGCTATCACAAAAAAATAGTACCCTTGACGATATTAGGAAAATTGTTGAAGATAAGCCAAAACCGTTTGTAAAATGGGTCGGAGGCAAGCGGCAGCTGCTTAAACAATTCCGCGAATTAAATCTATATCCACCCGAGTGTTTTAATCCAGAATCAAATACATATTTTGAACCATTTGTTGGCGGCGGTGCAGTATTTTTTGATCTATTGCCAAAACATGCAGAGTTATCAGATACTAACAGAGAATTGGTAATGACTTACAATGTCATAAAAGACAACGTTGATGGTTTAATCAAGTCGTTAAAAAAACATATCTATAACAAAGAATATTACCTAGGAGTTCGCGCTCAAGACATTAATGAATTATCCGATGTAGAGGTAGCGTCGCGCTTTATTTTTCTTAATCGAACTGGTTTTAATGGTATGTACCGAGTAAATAAGAGCGGTCAGTTTAATGTTCCATTTGGTCGATATAAAAATCCGCTTATTTGTGATGAGAATAATTTGCGTAAAGTCTCAGAAGCTCTGCGGGGAATTACCATTACGCATCGAGATTATAAAGATGTTCTAGAATTAGCGAAGATTGGCGATTTTATTTACTTTGATCCTCCGTATTACCCGCTTAATCCAACATCTTCGTTTACCGCCTATACTGCTAAAGGTTTTTTCGAGAAGGAGCAAATAGAACTTCGCAACACCTTTGTTAAACTGCACGAACGCGGATGTTTTGTTATGCTCTCAAATTCGGACACGCCATTTATTAATGAATTGTATTCTGGATTAGAGGGGGTTAGTATAAACAAGATAATTGCTGGACGTGCTATAAATTCAAAAGGATCAAAACGCGGTAAAATAAATGAGGTATTAGTAACAAATTACTAGGATTATGGAAAAAGATTTTAATTATTTAGTATCGACATTCAAGAGTTCAATTAAAACTTGGGATTATTTTGTAAATTGGAATAAGGTTTTTACGAGTAGTGCAGATATAGAAATAGTCTTAAATAAGCTCAATTATTTGCTCGGCAAGGATAATTTGTATGAGGAATTTTGTAAGTTATACGAATCTAATCGCGATATAGTGAAAGCGTTGCCTATATTGATTGCCGTACGCGATAGTAGGCTAGAAGTTTACGATAAAATATCAAAAGAATCAGAGCTTTATGATTTTTCAGCTCAAGAAGACGACGCCAACAAGTATTTTAATTTTTTGGATAAGACTGGACTAGTGAACTTATTTAAGAAAGACGGTGTAAAAAACTTAGTAGACTATGTTACAGGTGTAGAAGTTGGGCTTGATAGTAATGGCAGGAAGAATCGTGGCGGGACTTTGATGGAAGAGATTGTAGAATTATTTTTAGCTGATTTTTGTAGGCAAAATAATTTTGAGTATTTAAGTCAAGCTCGTCCAAATAGAATAAAAGAAAAATGGGATTACGAGATTAAAGTTGATAAATCAGAGCGGAGTTTCGATTTTGCTGTTTATAACCCCCAAACAGGTAAAATTAAATTATTTGAAACAAATTTCTATAATGGTGGAGGCTCAAAATTGAAGGCTGTTTGCGGAGAATTTCGTAGTTTATATGACGAGTTAAAACTGCAGAATATTGACTTTGTATGGATTACAGATGGTCTGGGGTGGCATACAGCAAAACGCCCCCTTGAAGAAACTTATAACCATAATGACTACATATTTAATCTCAGTATGCTTGAGCGTGGAGTATTAAATAATCTCTCATGGTAGCCAAACCAAGAAAACTTCATCCGGACAACTTTGAGCTAGAATGTACGACTGTTTGGGCATTTCCGCGCCGCGGTAACTGGGCGACACATAAATCCGATTGGCGAGGTAATTGGTCTCCAGAAGTTGTAAGAAACTTGATATTGCGATACTCCAGCGAAGGCGATATTTTGCTCGATCCAATGATTGGCGGCGGGACAACTGCCATTGAGGCAAAAATTCTCAATCGTCACATTATATGTTCTGATGTAAACGATAAGGCGCTGGAGCGAACAAAAATATCGTTAGATTTTGAAGTGGAAAATGATGCGTGGCAAAAGATTGTTAAACGCGACGCTCGAGATTTAAGTAAAGCCGAAGACGAAAGTATAGACTTTATACTTACTCATCCGCCGTACGCTGATATTATAAAATATAGCGGTGGAAAAATTAATGAAGATTTATCAAATATTCATGATATCGATGAGTTTACTGGTGAGATGGAAAAGGTAGCGGCTGAACTATATCGTATTTTAAAACCTGGTAAATTTTGTGCAATTCTAATTGGAGATACGCGACGTAATAAAATGTACCAGCCTATGGCGTATAAAGTTATGGATAGATTTTTAAGAGTAGGTTTTCAACTGAAAGAAGATATAATAAAACGCCAGTTTAATTGTAAGGCTACTGGTTTCTGGATTAATAAATCGCAAGAAAGTAATTTTTTGCTAATAATGCATGAACATTTGTTTATTTTTCAGAAGATCTGATACAAAGAAGTAAGAGTAACGGCTAAAATTATAAACTATACACCGAGTGTATAAAACTCTTGCAATAACTAAACACTGGGTGTATAGTAAAAGTATGAGCGTTCAATATACACTGTTGGGTTTTTTAGCGGAAGAGTCAAATTACGGCTATGAGTTGAAGAAAAAATATGACGGTTATTTTGGCAAAGATAAGCCAATTTTAACTGGTCAGATATATTCAACTTTGGCGCGGCTCAAACGCGATAACAAGGTCAAAGAGATTGCCGATACCAGCGAATCGGGCGGGCCGGATCGGGTTCGGTATGAAATTACCGATGAGGGCAAGCAGGATTTACAAGCATGGCTGGAATCACCAGAGGCGCCGTCGCCGCAGCTGCAAGCGACGATGTATATAAAGGCGGTATTGGCGATTTTGAAAGACGGCGATGCATCACCGTATTTGGATAACCAACGGCAGGCGCACATCCAGCGGATGCGCGAGCTGACAGCGCAGCGGCGCGATAGCAGTTTGTCGGACATGCTGCTGATCGACCATGCGCTGTATCATTTGGAGGCGGATTTGCGCTGGATTGAATTAACTATTTCGCGGTTAACGCGGCTAAAGGAGGAAATTTTGCATGAGCAAACCAATAATTAGCGCTAAAAATATTAAGAAGTCGTTCGGGCAAACGCACGCGCTGCGCGGCGTCAGCTTGGATGTCGAGGCGGGCGAGGTGCTGGCGATTATGGGTCCGTCAGGTTCTGGTAAGTCGACGCTGCTGCATAGCTTGGCGGCGATTACTAAGGTTGATAGCGGTGAGATTGATTTCGACGGACGGCAGATCGACAAACTGAGCGATGATCAGCGCAGTATATTGCGGCGCACCAGCTTTGGCTTTGTCTTTCAGTTTGGACAGTTGGTGCCAGAGCTGACAGCGCTGGATAATGTGGCACTGCCGCTACTGCTTAACGGTATCAAGCGTAAAGAAGCCTATCAGCAGGCGAAAACATGGCTGAATAAGGTTGAGCTGGCGAGTAAAGCTGACAGTATGCTCGGTGAATTATCGGGCGGACAAATGCAGCGCGTGGCGATCGCCCGGGCGATGGTGATTGAGCCAAAAGTGCTGTTCGCTGATGAGCCGACTGGTTCGCTGGACAGTCTGAATTCAGAGAGAGTTATGGAGCTATTCATTAAAACCGCCAAAGAGCACGGCACAACAGTCATCATGGTGACACACGAGCCGACGATTGCTGCTTATGCTGACCGGGAAATTATCGTGCGCGATGGGCAAATTTCCAGCGCGGATGCAGCGGTGAATATGGCGCAGAATACCCAGCCAAATCTTAACAAAGCCAGTGCGAGGACTACCAAATGAGTGTTAGCTGGATGTTACTCAAAAAATCTGGCCGCCAGTCAGTAGTGCGTTTAGGCTTAACAGCGGCAGCAGTAGCGCTAGGGATTATGCTGGTGTGTTATTTCGTGGCTGGCACCAACGGACTGTTGGGTCGCTCGAACCGCGTAGTCATTGGCAGTATCGCCGCTGATGCAAGTAATAATACGGATTCACAAAAACCAGTCAAAGGCGTCGATCCATTGAAGGTTATGGCATGGCAGCCAGGCAATACGTCGAAGTGGCGCGATCAATCGATCAGTGTTTACTCGATGTACGGCACGGACAAGTCGCCGCAGTTTGCCAAGATGAAAACGCCGCGTCCGGGCGAATATTATCTGTCGAGAGCGCTAGCAGAGTTAGTTGCTGATTATCCTGAGGATAATATTTTGGCGCGGTTTGGCAAGAATACTAAGTATTTGGGCCTAATTCCTGACGAGTATGTCGAGACGTCAGATACGCTGATGATGGTGCGCGGCATTGATAGCCAGGATGTGGCGCAAGCTGATACTTTGGCAAAATCACGTCAGCAGCCATCAGCGTTTGCGGATATTTACAAGACGGACAAAGAAGGTAAAAAGACGGTATCCTTTGATCCTTTTTCCGTGATGATTCTGGGTGTCGGCGCGACAATCTTGCTATTCCCAGTGGTAATTTTCGTGTCGGTAGCGACGCAATTAGGTGCTGCTCAGCGCGAAAAACGCTATGCGGCGCTGCGGCTGATTGGCGCTACTAAAAAACAGGTAGCGCGAGTGCTGATGCTGGAGTCGTTTTTGGCGTCGACGGTCGGTGTGCTGATTGGCTTGACGATATTTTGGCTATGGCAAGCGCCGCTGCTTAATTTCAAAATGAACGGCGAAGGTATGTGGCCAAGCGACCTGAAATTGAGTATCGCGCAATATATATTAATTATTGTTCTGACGCTGGGACTGACGATGTTTGTCAATTGGCGGCGAATGCGGCGGGCGCAAATTTCGCCGCTGGGCGTGTCGCGGTCGGTTGAAAAAGTTAAAAAATTGCGGATGTGGCGAGTGTTCGTGCCAGCGATTGGTATCACGATTTTCGCCTGGATGTCTTCCAAACTGGGCATGGACTGGTTGAATGATAATAAGGAGTCAGCTTTGCCGTTAATACTAATGACGTCGGCGCTGCTGCTGATTATGTTCGGGCTGATTTTGGCAGGTAGCTGGCTGACTAATAAGATTGCGCTGTTGTTGGCGCGCTGGTCGAATAATGCTTCGGCGTTGATTGCTGGCAAGCGTACGGCGGTGCACTCGCAAACAGTTTTTCGCAGTGTTAGCGGCGTGGTGTTGGCGCTGTTTGCTGGCAGTTTTTACTTGACGGCGACCAGCGGTATTGAGGGCTTGAACGCTCAAACAGTTAAGGATAATGGCTATTCGCAGCTGAAGGCTGGAACAGCAATGATATCTAGCCATTCGCTGCCTGATGACATGGCGCAAAAGCTAGCTCAACAGCCGTATATTAGCTCGGTGGCAGTGATTTATCCGCAGGAAAAGGGTAGTGCTATTCGCTGCCGCGATTTGGCGAACTATACTGAGCATGTTTGTCCGAGTGATGCTAGTCCAGATCAATTCGCGCTGCTGAACTTTGAAGAGCCGGTTGTTAAAAACGTTAAGCTGGTTGATAAACAAATCGCTACTGACGGCGGCAAAGAATATTTGGTAACGGTCAAGCACGAAAACGACATTGATAAATTGCGAACATTGGTAGCGACCAATGCCAATAAGTACGATTTTAACTTCGTAATTAGCGGAAGATGGGCCAAACAGCCGCATATCAATCCGTCAATTCGCGAGTTAGCTGATTTGGCTTATGTTGGTATCGGCGTGACGCTATTTGTAGCGGTAGCGAGCCTGATCGTCTCGACGATTGGCGGGCTGATGGAGCGTCGTCGCTCGCTATACACTTTGCGGCTGGGCGGTATGCGCCTGGCTCAGCTCAAGCGGCTGGTAATGATTGAGTCGGTGGCGCCACTGCTAATGACTTCGGTGCTATCTTGCGGTATTGGTGTTTGGACGGGCGCGGTATTTACGAAAATGTTCTCGACGACGCTGAAGCCGGTGTTAACACCAACCTACTTTGCCATCGTTGGTCTTGGGCTACTGACGGCCATCATCGGTATCTACTTGATTTTGCCGATGGTCGACAAGCTGACGCGGGCGGAGGCTAACCAGACCGAGTAGTGTGCCTCCGGTCTGAGGACAATCTACCGAAAAGCGTTCCAGTTGGTGGCTGGGACGCTTTTTCTTATAAAATTCGATAAAACTCTTACGCTTTTGCCTGGATGCGCGTATACTATAAGTTATGAAGAGGGCAAAAGCACTACGAAAAATGGCGACTTGCCTGTTTGTAGCGGCCTTTTTAGCGATGATTAGCTGGATGCTGTATGATATACTGCAGCGCGACAGTAGCATCTCCAACGACACCGACGTGCTGGTCATGGGCACAAACGCGACATTTAAACCTTTTGAGTATAAAGATGGCGGCCAGGTGGTTGGCTTTGATGTCGAATTGGCGCAAGCTATCGCCAAAGACATGGGCAAAGAGCTAAAAATCGAGGATATGTCTTTTGATGGCTTGTTGCCGGCGCTTGAGAGCGGGCAAATCGATATGGCGGTGGCCGGTATGTCGGTGACTTCGGAGCGTGAGAAAAACGCGCTGTTTTCGGATCCGTACTATCAGGCATCGCAGCGAATAATCGTACCCAAAAACAGCAAGATAGCCAATAAGTATCAATTAGAACACAAGAAAATCGCTGTACAACTCGGCACCACAGGTGACCAAGCAGCTTCAAAAATTAAGGGAGCGCAAGTTGTGCAATTCCCGGCAGCGCCGAATGCTTTGCAAGAATTAGCGGCTGGCAAGGTTGACGCAGCGGTGATTGACGATGCGCCGGCTAAGCAGTACGTCTCTGGTTTTCCTTCGCTCAAAATTATTAACACGCCGCTGAGCAGCGAAAGCTACGCGATCGCTTTCAAAAAAGGCAATACCGAACTGGCCGAGCATGCCAACAAAACGATTGCCAATATGAAAGCCGACGGTCGTTACCAAGCGTTGTTGCAGAAATACTTTGGCACGGCGAAGGAGCAGGCACCATGAATTTTGGCGAAGTGATTTTTGGTGACGGGCGCTGGGTCTATCTATGGCATGGACTAGAAGTAACATTGGTTTTGACAGTATTATCGGTGGCATTAGGTGTAATTATCGGCATAATTATCGCGCTGATGCGGGTGTCAAAAATCCGTCCGTTTAGTTGGCTAGGGCGCTTTCCGCAGCTGAAGCGTTTGGCTAGGTGGAATCCGGTGGCTGGTCTTGGACGTTTGTACGTTGAAATCATTCGTGGTACACCACTGTTGGTGCAGCTGCTCATTATGTATTATGTAGTGTTTGGATCGTATCGTTTCATGCCGAAGATTTTCGTGGCGGCAATCGCCTTTGGTATCAATAGCGGCGCTTATGTGGCGGAGATCATTCGCGGCGGCATAGAGAGTATTGATAATGGACAGCTAGAAGCAGCGCGTTCGCTAGGTTTGAGTTATCCGCAGGCGATGCGCTACGTAATTTTGCCGCAAGCGATGAAAAATTCGCTGCCAGCGTTGATTAGCGAGTGCATTGCTATGCTTAAGGAAACGTCGGTAGTCGGCTGGATTGGCTTGGGCGATATTATGCGTGGCGCTGACGATATCCGCTCGTTGACAGCGACAGCATTCCAGTCGTTGTTTGCGGCGGCGGTTATGTATTTAGCGTTGACGGTTATCTTTACGAAAGTGATGCGGCGTTTCGAGAAGGGAGTGCAAGCTGATGATCAGGACGCGTAACCTGCGCAAATATTTTGGATCCAACCATGTGTTGCGCGGGATTGATTTGACGATCGAGGATGGTGAAGTACTAGTGATTGTCGGGTCGAGCGGCTCGGGTAAATCGACGCTGCTAAGATGTTTGAATTTACTTGAAAAACCTACTTACGGATCGGTTTTTGTTGATGACGTTGACATCACTCAATCGCACGTTAATATTAATAAAATCCGCCAGCGTATCGGTATGGTGTTTCAGCAATTTAATCTATTCCCTAATATGACAGTACTAGATAATATCAAATTAGCGCCTAAGAAACTACGCAAAGTATCGGATCGTAAAGCGAATCGGCGAGCCAAAGAGCTGCTTGAGCAGGTTGGTTTAGCTAACAAAGCCAATGAATATCCGCAGCATTTGTCGGGCGGCCAGCGGCAGCGAGTGGCTATCGCTCGGGCGCTCGCTATGGAGCCAGAAGTTATGTTGTTTGATGAGCCGACTAGCGCGCTTGACCCAGAAATGATTGGCGAGGTGCTTGACGTGATGCGCGATTTGGCTAAGCAGGGCATGACCATGGTGATTGTCACGCATGAAATGAGTTTCGCCCGTGAGGTTGGCACCCGGATGATTTTCCTTGACAAAGGCGACATCATTGAAGACGGTCCACCTAAACAAGTAATGGATCATCCAAAGACTGAGCGAGCGCGCCAGTTCTTTGATGCTGATAAATAGAAAAAATAGCGATAATATATTAAAAATAATCTATATTACAAAGCCAAAATTATCGTCTGTTGAACATAAAAAATTTAAGAAATAGCGGTCAGAACAAAAACATTAAGGATGAAACGCGTAGATTGTTACTACCATATATCGTTGTACTGAGTGTGATACTATTTTACCAGTATTTGCTGCAGTATCTAATATTGCATAAAAATAGTCATCTAAATCAGCCAACGCAGGTGCAGTCTATCATCCAGCAATATTGGACAGCGTCGACTACTTGATTTAGCCGAGAAAAGGCTTGCATAAGCGGCATAAATCTATATAATGAAAACTATATAAGTAAATAAACAATGAATCATTTAGATCATAGCGGAGGTGGGCGTGAATCAAAAACCATTGCAAATCAATTCTGAAATCGGCGTACTCAAGACCGTACTGCTGCATCGGCCGGGCGAGGAGCTCGAGAATCTTACTCCTGATTATCTCAAGGACTTATTGTTCGACGATATTCCGCACCTGAAGGTGGCGCAAGAAGAGCATGATGAATTTGCCAACGTTCTGCGCGACCATGGCGTCGAAGTGCTGTATTTGGACGAATTGGTAACAGAGGCATTAAACAGCGATAATTTGAAAGCAGAATTTGTCGACGAAATGCTAGCAGCTTCCAAACAAGATTCGCGTCGAGTGACTCAAAGTCTGCGCGATTACTTATTGTCGATGCCGACCAACAAGATGGTGCGCAAAATTATGGCCGGTGTGCGCAAAGACGAGATTTCTTTGCCGCCAGAGCATCACCAGCAGCTGCACGATATGGTCGAGCAAGACCATTATCCATTTTACCTAGATCCAATGCCGAATTTGTACTTTACACGCGATCCAGCCGCGACTATTGGCAACGGCTTGACGATCAATAAGATGCATTGGCCAGCCCGCCGCCGCGAGTCGCTGTTCATGCGCTATATCATCGACCATCATCCGCGATTTGCTGGCCACGATATTCCAGTTTGGTATAATCGCGATGAGAAGTTCTCGATGGAGGGCGGCGACGAGCTGGTGTTGAACAGCGAAGCCATGGCCATCGGCATCAGCGAGCGCACTACCGCCGAGGCAATCGAGAAAATGGCAACTGAGTTGTTCGCTGATTCTAACTTCAAGAAAATTATTGCTCTCGAAATCCCGAAAAGCCACGCATTCATGCACCTAGATACAGTCTTCACAATGATCGATTACGACAAGTTCACGATCCACCCGGAGATTCGCGACTTTGAAGGCAAGATGAATCTGTTTATTCTCGAAAAAGTTGAAGGGCAAGCTTATCCGCGGATTACCAAGCAACATGATCTTGAAAAAGCGTTGTGTGAAGTGCTACATTTGCCAAAGATTAACCTGATTGAATGCGGCGGCGGCGATGAGATTGCGGCAGCTCGCGAGCAGTGGAATGACGGTTCGAATACTTTGGCGATTGCGCCGGGCGTGGTGGTGACTTACGACCGTAACTATGTCACTAATGCTAAATTGCGCGAGGCTGGCGTCGAAGTTATCGAGGTTAGCGGTTCAGAACTCGGCCGCGGCCGCGGCGGCCCGCGCTGTATGAGTATGCCGCTGGTGCGCGAAGATCTGGACAACGAGCAGGTTACTGATAGAGTTACTTCGGCGGAGCGTTCGCTGGCAGCCACCTTGGCGGTACCAATGATTCAAGAGGAGCACGTCCGCAAAGTGGTGCCAGTAACTACAGATTCGACTACTGCAACGGTAGCTAAGCTGCCAACCAGTCTGAAGGGTCGCTCTTTCTTGACCTTGAAAGACTTTTCGCCAAGCGATATTCGGCTGATGCTTGATACAGCACACGACCTCAAGCAACAAAAGAAAGCGGGCAAAGCACACCGCATTCACGAGGGTAAACAGGTTGCTTTGCTCTTTGAAAAGACATCGACGCGAACTCGCTGCGCTTTTACGGTAGCTGCCAATGATTTAGGTGTGGCGCCAGAATTTCTCGGTAAAGACGATATTCAGCTAGGTAAAAAAGAGTCAGTTGAAGATACTGCTAAGGTACTGGGCCGCATGTTTGACGGTATTGAATTCCGCGGCTTCAAACATTCCAATGTTGAAGCGTTAGCGAAATATGCTGGCGTACCAGTCTGGAATGGTTTGACGGATACTTTCCACCCGACACAGATTTTGGCAGACTTTATGACTATTGAGGAGCATGTCGGCAAGCTCAATGGCGCTAAGCTGGTCTTCGTTGGCGACGGACGCAATAATATGGCAAATAGCTTGCTGATTGGTGCGGCTAAAATGGGTGTTGACTTCCGTATTTTAGCACCGCGACAGCTGCATCCGTCGGGCGATCTAGTTAGCCTAGTACGTTCAATTGCTATGGAAACTGGCGCGAAGATTACGATTACTGATAACCGTGCCGAAGCGCTAGAAGGGGCTGACGCTATTTACACTGATGTCTGGGTGTCAATGGGCGAGGAAGACAAGTTCGCTGAGCGAATTGCCCTTCTCAAGCCGTACCAGGTCAACGCGCAAATGCTGGCCGAGACTCACAACCCGAACGTCAAATTCTTGCACTGTTTGCCATCATTCCATGACCTTAATACCGAGACTGGCCAGAAGATTCACGATCAATTCGGTCTTGACTCGATGGAGGTCACTGACGAGGTCTTTAGCGGCGAGCACAGCGTTGTCTTTGACGAGGCTGAAAACCGCATGCACACTATCAAGGCTGTGATGGCATTGACGCTATAAATCCGAGTTGAAGGAGGCTCGAACAAAATGGCAATCAAACAATTAGCAAGAAAAAAGGACGGGTTAGGACTCTGGTCGCTGACCGGCTTAGTGGTCGGCAGTATGATCGGTGCAGGTATCTTTAACCTTGTTCAAGGTACGGCTGAGGCGGCTGGTCCGCTGGCGACGATTATTGCGTGGCTGATTACGGGTGTTGGAATGATATTCCTGATTCTCAGTTTCCGCAACCTGACTATCAAAAAGCCGAAGCTTAACGCTGGCGTGTATAGCTACGCTGAGGCTGGCTTTGGCAAGTATGTTGGCTTTAATTCGGCGTGGGGTTACTGGATTTCTGCCTGGATTGGTAATATTGCTTATGCAGTAGCCGTTTTCTCGGCACTTGGTTATTTCTTTCCAGACTTGTTTGGTAAAGGCCAAAACTGGGCGTCAGTGGTTGGCATGTCGGTACTGCTGTGGAGTGTTCATTTATTAATCCTTAAAGGTGTCAAAACGGCAAGCTTTATTAATGCTTTGGTGACGGCGGCGAAATTAATCCCGCTTGCGATCTTTTTGCTAGCGATATTCCTGTCGTTCAAGGTCGGCTTGTTTAACCAAGACCTTTGGGGCTTAGCTGGCAACAACTTTGATATGGGCGCTGTGATTGAGCAG
The DNA here is from genome assembly GCA_963531145.1 of uncultured Candidatus Saccharibacteria bacterium. Lineage (GTDB taxonomy): Bacteria > Patescibacteriota > Saccharimonadia > Saccharimonadales > Saccharimonadaceae > Saccharimonas. The sequence goes on along the minus strand of CAUSEX010000013.1, from coordinate 8,381 downwards.
GTCAAGAATATGATGCTGGTTACCGTCTGGGTGTTTATCGGTATCGAGGGTGCAGTCGTATTTTCAGGTCACGCCAAGAAGCGCAGCGATATCATCAAGGCAACATTGATTGGTTTTGCTGGCGTGCTTTCGATTTATGTGCTGATGACGGTGCTGGCTTTTGGTGTAGCTACCCAGAAAGATCTGGCTGCACTAGATAGTCCGGCAATGTCGATGCTGTTGGAACGCTTGGTTGGATCGTGGGGCGCTTGGCTGGTTAATATCGGCTTGATGATTGCAGTTTTGGGCGGTTGGCTAGCTTGGACGATGTTTGCTGCTGAACTACCGTATCAGGCAGCTAAGAATAAGACTTTCCCGTCGATATTTGCCAAAGAAAATAAAGTTGGCGCGCCAGTAGTGTCGCTGTTGGTTACTAACATCCTGGTACAGATATTCCTGCTGACAATCCCTGGAACTGAAGGTTCAGCCTATAATATTGGTATTTCGATTGCTACTTCGGCTATCTTGATCCCATATGCCCTGACGGCGTTTTATCAATTGAAAGTTTCTCTGCAAGAGAAGAAAACCGTTAAGTACCGCGCCTTTAATATCTTTGTGGGTGTGATGGCTAGTGTTTACGCAGTATGGCTAGTGTATGCGGCTGGTATGCAATATCTACTCATAACAGTATTCTTGTATGCACCAGGCATGTTGGTCTACATCTTGATGCAGATCAAGAATCGCAAGAAGATTTTCACGCTATACGAACTGCTTTTGGCGGTTGTCGTGATTGCGTTATTTGCCTACGCAGTACAACAACTGCTGGCTGGTGCGCTGGATGATACGTTAGGTATTAAAATAGCCGATTTAATCGGTCAATGATAATAAATGAAACGGGCGCGCCTGAAATACAGCGCGCCCGTTTTGCCAAATGAAGGAGAAAAAATGTTTAAGTATGCCATTGTTCGCCGTCCGTCACATAGTTTAATTGATGGTATCAGCCAAACGCCAGAAATGGGCAAGCCGGACTATGATTTAGCGTTACAGCAGCATGATCGCTATGTCGAGATTTTGCGCGAATGCGGTTTGGAAGTGACAGTTCTAGAGGCCAACGAGGATTATCCAGACAGTGTTTTTATTGAGGATAACGCACTGTGTACGCCGCGCGGTGTAGCAATTTTGTCGCGTCCCGGCGCTGAAAGCCGTCGTGGCGAGGCTAGTCTGCCGGATTTGCGCGAAGCTTTGGCGCGTTACTATGATGATATTGAACAAGTTGTCGAGCCAGGCACAACTGATCCAGGCGATATCATGATGGTGGGCGATCACTATTACATCGGGTTGAGTGGACGCACCAACCAGGCAGCAGCCGACCAAATCACATCAATTCTCGAGAAGCATGGTATGACCGCCGAAACGGTACCGGTGACGGGAATTTTGCATTTGAAAGACGATGTGGTCTACTTAGATAACAATAATCTGATTGTCGCTAAAGCTTACGAAAATCATCCAGCTTTTGCTAACTTTAATAAGCTGGTCGTTGATGACGATGAATATTATGCTGTGAATAGTTTGTGGATAAATGGCAAGGTAATCGTGCCAGAAGGCTTTCCGAAAACTGAGCAGAAGATTCGCGATTGCGGTTACGAAGTGATTCTGATCAATACTAGCGAGTTTGAGAAAATTACTGGCAGCTTAACTTGCATGTCGTTGAGGTTTTAACAACATGCCGGGTAAGATTGTAGTTGCACTTGGCGGCAATGCTTTGCAAAAGCAAGGCGAGGCTTCGGCTCATGCTCAACAAGACGTCGCCGACGAGACAGCACGCCAGCTAGTGCCGTTGATTTTGGCTGGTTATCAGCTGGTAATCGTTCACGGCAACGGGCCGCAAGTTGGTAATATTGTTTTGCACGAAGAAGCAATTAACACACCAGAAGTACCGACTTTCCCGCTCGATACGTGTGTAGCGATGAGCCAGGGGGCGATCGGTTTTTGGTTGCAGCAAGCGTTGATTGACGAATTCTCGCGCCGGCAGATGAAAAGCGTGGCTTCGACAGTTGTTACGCAAGTAGTGGTCGACGCTAACGATCCGGCTTTTAGCAATCCTACGAAGCCAATTGGCGTATTTTATCAGACCGAAGCAGAAGCCCAGCAGGCTGCTAACGGCCGTAACTTCACATTCAAAGAAGACGCCGGGCGCGGTTGGCGGCGCGTGGTACCGTCGCCGAAGCCGCAGCGGATTGTTGAAGAATATACGGTCAAGGCAATGATTGATGCTGGCGTGACGGTTATCACGGGTGGCGGTGGCGGCGTGCCGGTTGTTGAAACTGTCAGTGATGGCTTAGAGGGGGTCGAGGCAGTAATTGATAAGGATTTCACAGCGGCAGTAGTGGCTGATGCGATTGGTGCCGAAGCGCTAGTGATATTAACGGCAGTTGATGGCGCGATGGTTGATTATGGTAAGCCGACAGCGCGCACGATTGGACGCACTAATCGCCAAGAAATGCAGCGCTACATTGATGAAGATCAATTCGCGCCAGGCAGCATGCTACCTAAAGTGCAAGCGGCCTTGAAATTTGTCGAAAAGCCAGGTCGCCGAGCGATTATCGCTAGCCTGGGTAGTGCCGAACAAGCCTTGGCCGGGCAGGTTGGCACTATTATCGAGAGCTAGCTAATCTCTATAAGTACAGCAAAATAGCGCGAGTTTTAGCTCGGGCTATTTTTATATTTTGATAATGCGGTTGACGTTTTTCGCCAACTTTCTTATACTTGGGTCTAGCACTCTGCGGTTAAGAGTGCTAAAATAGATTAGAAAAGGAGGATATAATCATGAGTTCACCAATCAAGCCAATGGCGCATTATGTCGTGGCTGTCAAAGAAAAGAAACCGGAAAAAACAGCTAGCGGCATTTTTTTGCCAGAATCAGCCCAAGAAAAATCGGAAGCTGCTAAAGTAGTAGCTGTTGGTTCGGCAGTCAAAGATGTGGCTGACGGCGCACGGGTTGTCTACAAAAACTACGCAGCGACGACCATCAAGCTCGATAAGGAAGAATATTTAATTATCAAAGACGAGGATATTCTCGCTACAATTGAATAGGAGAAAAAATATGGCAAAGAAAGTTTTTTATGATGAAGATGCGCGCGCTCGCGTATTGGCTGGCGCTGAAATTCTATATAACGCTGTAAAAACAACGATGGGGCCAAAAGGTCGCAACGTAGTTATCGGCAAGAGTTACGGCGGCCCGAGCGTGACGCACGATGGTGTGACAGTTGCGAAAAGTATTGATATCGACGAAGCTGATGACGAGACGCTTGGCTTCAAAGTTGGCGCCGAACTTATCAAACAGGCTGCCAACAAGATGAACGATGTAGCTGGTGACGGCACTACGACAGTGACGGTTTTAACTTATCATATTTTAAACGAAGCTAATAAGCTAATTGCAGCTGGCCATAATCCGATGTTACTACGCAAAGGGCTAGAGCGTGCTGCTAGCGAGATTATCAAAGAGCTCGGTAAACTCGCCGACGATATCCGCGGCGACGAAAAGCGGATTGCCGAAGTAGCGACAATCTCCGCAGGCGATGAGGCGATTGGCAAATTAATCGCTGACGTCATGGAAAAAATTGGCCCGAACGGCGTGGTGACAGTCGAAGAAGGACGCGGCTTAGAGCTTGAAAGCGAAGTAGTCGAAGGCTTCACAGTACAACGCGGCTTCGTCAGCCCGTACATGGTGACTGATGCTAAGCGCATGGAAGCAGTTTACGACAAACCAGCAATTGTGGTGACTGATAAGAAAGTCTCTTCGGCGCAAGAATTTGTACCGTTACTCGAAATGATTGCTCAAAGCGGCAAGAAAGATTTGGTACTGATCGCCGATGATGTTGATGGCGAAGCGCTGAGTTTGTTGGTGCTAAACCGGCTTAAAGGTGCTTTCAATACCTTGGCTATCAAAGCTCCGAGCGACAAAGATGTGCTGTATGATATCGCAGCGTTGGTTGGCGCCAAAGTTATCACCGAAGACACTGGCATGACATTTGATAATGTCGGTAGCGACGTAATTGGCTCGGCCCGCAAAGTGATCGCCACCAAGGATCTGACAACTATTGTCGAGGGCGAAGGGTCAAAGGCGGCGGTTAGCGCTCGCGTCGATCAAATCGAACTGGAAATCGACAATGCCACTAGCGACTATACCAAGAAAAACTTACATAAACGTCATGCAGCTTTGACTGGCGAAGTGGCGGTGATTAAAGTTGGCGGTGCGACCGAGACTGAAATCGAAGAAAAGAAATATCGTGTCGATGACGCTGTGGCTGCTGTCAAGGCAGCACTAGCTGAAGGTATTGTGCCAGGCGGCGGTGTAACGCTAGTGAACCTAGCCTGTGGTTATAGGCATTCGAATAGCAAAGATGCTTCGGTATTAGCAGGCGAAGATTTGTTGATTCATGCACTTGAACAGCCATTTCGAATCTTGCTGAGCAACTCTGGTTTGAATGCTGACGAGTGGCTACCGCAGGTCAAAAAAGCCAAAGCTGGCCAAGGTATCAATGTCAACCACCCGAATGAATTGCTTGATCTAAAGTCGGCAGGCGTAGTTGACCCAGTACGCGTTACCAAGGAGGCTTTGCAGAATGCTGCCTCAATTGCCGGTACGGCAATGACGATGGGCGCATTGGTTGTTGATCTGCCAGAGAAAGAAACGCCAGGTGCTGCTATGCCAAATATGGGCGGCGGCATGGGCATGTACTAAGCCTATTCGTTGTAGACTAGACAGCGTGGAGCCCACCGTTATGCGGTGGGCTTTCTTGACAAAGAGCAATTTATAGCCTAGAATATTGCACAGTGTAAATTTACCGATTATACACGGTTAATCTCTAGAATTGCGGCAGTAAGGGGGTCTGTGAAACATATTTTACGAATTTTTAGCGGCTACTGGCTGATGTTTATCATCTTGGTTGGCTTTACCTACGCCATGGTGATGGCAAATTTGTGGCTGCCTGACAAAATGTCGGAAATTGTCAATAACGGTATTATCAAACAAGATATGCCAGCAATTTGGCACAACGGATTAGCGATGATTGTGGTGACGGCGGCGGGCGGACTGTGTTCGATTATCATAGGATTTTTGGCCTCCCGGATTGCCACTGGTGCGGCGCAGAAACTACGAATGGAACTATTCGAGCGGGTCGAGAGTTTTGCGCTGGCGGACTTTAATAAATTTTCTACAGCCTCGCTAATTACCCGATCGACCAATGACATTCAGCAAATTCAAATGACGTCAATCCTGCTGCTGCGTCTGGCGTTGATGGCGCCGATTATGGCAATTGGCGGTTTGCAAAAAGCCGTTCATAACGCGCCAAATTTGAGCTGGATCATTGCGCTGGCAGTGTCGGTGCTGCTGGTGGTCATTGCCGTGTTATTTGTCATTGCTGTGCCGCGGTTCAAGAAATTGCAAACGCTGGTGGACAAACTGAATCTGGTGACGCGCGAAAACCTGGTCGGCTTGAAAGTCATTCGCGCCTTTCACAACGAAAAGATTGAGCAGAAAAAGTTCCAGCAAGCCAACACCGAGCTGAATAAAATGAATTTATTTGTCAATCGGCTGATGATGCTGCTTGACCCAATCATGACGCTGGTGATGAACTTTTCCAGCGTGGCAATTGTCTGGTTCGGCGCACATTTGATAAGTAGCGGCAATCTACAAATTGGTAATATGATGGCGTTTTTGGAATACGCCATGCAGGTGATTATTTCTTTCTTGCTGCTGTCGATGGTGTTTATCATGGTGCCGCGGGCGGCCGTGTCGGTAAAGCGGGTGGGCGAGGTGTTGGATACGCTGCCGTCAATTGTTGATCCGCCGTCGCCGCAGCAATTGCCAAATGATGCTATGGGTAAAATTGAATTCAAAGACGTCACCTTTACTTATCCAGATGCTGACTTGCCGGTGCTCTCTAGTATCAATTTCACGGCCGAGCCGGGGCAAACCACAGCGTTCATTGGCAGCACTGGCTCCGGCAAATCAACGTTGATTAATTTGATTCCGCGCTTTTATGATGTGTCGGCGGGACAGATCTTGCTGGACGGCGTGGATATTCGCCAGCTTAAACTGGAAGATTTGTATGATCAAATTGGCTACGTACCGCAAAAAGGCGTGTTGTTTAGCGGGACGATTGCCAGCAACATCAAGTACGGCAATGCCAAAGCCAGCCAAAAATTGGTCGAAAAATCCGCTAAAATCGCCCAAGCCACCGAGTTCATCAGCGAGCTAAAAAACGGTTACAAAAATGACATCGCTCAAGGCGGTAGCAATGTTTCCGGCGGTCAACGGCAGCGTTTGTCGATTGCTCGAGCTATCGCTGTCGAGCCGAACGTCTACATTTTTGATGATTCGTTTTCGGCGCTGGATTTCAAAACTGATGCCAAATTGCGCTCAGCGCTCGCCAAAGAAACCAAGCACAAAACCGTGCTCATCGTCGGTCAGCGCATCAATACCATCATGAACGCTGACAAAATCATTGTGCTGGACGAAGGTAAAATTGTTGGTCAGGGCACGCACCAGGAATTGATGAAAAATTGCGAAGTCTATCAAGAAATTGCCGCCTCGCAGCTCTCAGAAGACGACCTGCAGAAAATGTCGGCGACGATCGCGAAAGGAGCGGCGTAATGGCTCAGCAAAGCATGAAAAAACGCCAGCCAGTGAAGATGGGCGGTCCAATGGGCGGCGGTATGGGCGCGGGCGAAAAAGCCAAAGATTTCAAAGGCACGGTCAAGAAGTTAGCCAAATATTTGGCAGAGTTTCGCTGGCAAATGCTCATGGTGGCGATTTTCGCGGTCGGTAGTACGATGTTTGCGATTGCCAGTCCGAAGATTTTGGGCGGTGCCACCAACCAAATCGTCGAAGATTATGTCAGTATGAAGGCGTATGAGACCATCACCAGCAAGCTGCCAAATGGTGCTTCACTGCCAGCTGGCACGACCGGTGCTGATGTTCTGAAGCGGCTACCGAACAAGTCGGAAATTGAAAGTCAAATTCCGTCGAGCCAGCTCGATACGATTAAAAAACTTGACCTCAGCCAGCGTCCGGAATTTCATTTTGATGCCATTTGGCGGATTGTGCTATTGCTGGCCGGTTTGTATGTGCTCAGTGCCATTTTCCGCTACATCCAAACCTGGCTGATGACCCAAGTGACGCAGACGGTCACCTTCAGAATGCGCCGGCAATTGTCCGAAAAAATCAATCGCCTGCCACTGAGTTATTTTGACAAGCAAACCTACGGCGAAGTTCTCAGCCGTGTTACCAACGACGTCGATACCATCAGCCAAACGCTCAATCAAAGCTTGTCGCAAATCGTCTCTTCAACGGTGATGGTGCTGGGAATTTTGGCGATGATGTTTTCCATCAGCTGGCAAATGTCGTTGGTGGCGCTATTGGTGCTGCCGCTGGCTGGCGGCGCAGTGACACTAATTGCCAAAAGCTCGCAAAAGCAATTCCTCCGTCAGCAAACACAGTTGGGTGAATTGAACGGCCACATCGAAGAAATGTACGGCGGCCATCAAGTGATGCGCGTGTTCAACGGCCAGAAAAAGTCGCTGACTAAGTTTTCACGGATTAACAACCAGCTGCAGGAAAGCGCCTGGAAAGCTCAGTTCTTGTCGGGGTTGATTTATCCGATCATGAATTTCATCGGCAATATCGGTTACGTCATCATGGCGATTTTGGGCGGTTGGCTGGCGATTAACGGCCGGCTGAAGATTGGTGACATCCAAGCGTTCATCCAATACATTGACCAATTCAACCAGCCCCTGGTGCAAGTTGCCAACATCGCCAATGTGCTGCAATCGACCGCCGCTGCCGCCGAGCGCGTGTTTGAATTTTTAGATGAGCCGGAGGAAAAGGCAGAGGGTAAGGATTTGGTGAAATTGGCGAACGTCAAGGGCGAAGTCGAATTCGACAACGTGGTCTTTGGCTATAAGCCTGACCAAACTATCATCAAAGGTTTGTCAGCGCACATCAGGCCAGGCCAGCGCGTGGCGATCGTCGGTCCGACGGGCGCGGGCAAAACCACCTTGGTCAATTTGTTGATGCGATTTTATGAAATTAACAGCGGCGCGATCAAAATTGACGGCGTCAATATCGCTGACATGAAGCGCAGCGACGTGCGGCAACTGTTTGGCATGGTGCTGCAGGATACTTGGTTGTTTAACGGCACGATTCGCCAAAATTTGCTGTATGGCAACCCAACAGTCAGCGAAGAAGAGATGGTTGCCACCGCCAAGGAAGCGCATGTTGATCATTTTGTGCGGTCGCTGCCAGGTGGTTATGACATGATGCTGGGCGAGGAAGCCACGAATATTTCACAGGGTGAGAAACAGCTGCTGACGATTGCCCGGGCAATGCTGGCGCGCAC
>CAUSEX010000012.1:0-25520 GCA_963531145.1 uncultured Candidatus Saccharibacteria bacterium | reverse complement strand
CGGATGTACCGAGTCGTGTGGCTGTTTTTGGCGATATGCTAGAGCTTGGCGGCAGCAGCCAGGCCGAGCACGAGAAGCTCGGTCGCATGTGCGATCCGAATCTTTTGTCGTGGGTGGTAGTCGTCGGCGTGGCGGCGACGCAATACTTAGCACCAGCGGCCCGTTCGACAGGTTGCCAAGTTCATGTGGCGCGCAACGCTATCGAAGCAGGCGAGTTCGTCCGTTCGATAATCGAGCCGGGGACGGTAGTGCTGGTCAAAGGTTCGCAGAACGAAATATTCCTCGAAGAATGTGTTAAGGTGCTCTGCGACATGACCGAGGACGCTGAATTAGTCCGCCAAAGCGATAAATGGCTAGCTATCAAAGACAAATATTTCCAGCAATTTTAATCGTGTGTATAATAGGTTTAATTTAAGGAGTAAAGGAGTAAGCTAGCAATGAAACAAGACGGTGCGCCAAAGAAGCCGAAAACCACTAAAAAGAGGGTTTCTGACAAGCCTAAAACCAAGGTCAAAACTGAGACCAGTAAAAAAGCTAAAGTTTCAACAAGCACGACAGCATCAGCGCCAGCGCCCGCCGAACAATCCGCTGCAAAATCCAATGCTGTAGCAGAACAGCCAGCCGCCGCTCCGGTTATCGCCAACCAGACCATGGCTCAACCTATAGCTCAGCCGGCGTTGCCGCCGCAGATGGCGATGGGCCAGCGAAAGTCTAAAGCAGGCTTGATTATTGCTATTTGCGCTGCAGTATTAGTTGTGCTACTGGCGATTGCTGGCGCTACTGCCTATGCGTTTTATCAGAAGCCAGAAAACGTCTTGCTTGATGCGGTTAGTAAATTGCCGCTGGCTACCAAAGTCTCGACTAAAACTACCGTGAACTCAAACTTTTCCTATGAAGCCGACGGCGTGAAAATTAAGTTCAAGAGATTTACATTTGATACAGGCGCTGAAAATACGCCGAAATTTGACGCAAATGCCGAGTTAGTTCTAGAGGTGAATGGCAAGGAGCTGTCTCTCAAGGCTAGCGGTTTGGTAACTGACAACGGCACGGTCTATTTCAAGGATAATATCGTATCAAGTATCAAGGATACGTTGTCTATATTACATCAAAAGCTGCCAGCTCAGGCTGAAAAACATCTGAAAAAGATTGACGGCAAATGGGTAAAGTATTCGCTAGCCGATGCTCGCAAGCAGGACAAAAAATCAGCCAATCAACTGCAGTGTGTGATTGATGCTTACAAAAAATACTCCAAAGACGACAAAGCTAAGCATCAAATTTCCAGCGTTTACAAAAAACATTCATTTATAATTATCGACAAAGAAGTTAAGTCGCAAAATGGTAATTTTGGCTACGACGTATCAGTTGATGACGACAAAGCAGAGGCTTTCTGGAAGGATTTTCGAGAAACCTCTTTCGCTAAAAGCGTTGAATCTTGCGCGCCGAACGTTTCGTCTTCGTCGTCTGATACTTACAAGTCTGCCAAAAAAGCCAAATCAAAAGCTGACGCTACCATGACCGTTTGGGTGTCGCAATGGTCGCATGAACTGCGCGGCGTTGACGTTAAGGCTACTAACCTTAAGACCGATAGCCATTCCGACAAAAACTACAATGTTAGCGCCAAGACAATTATTGATTTTAGCAAAGGTTCGCAGGTCGCTGTTCCAAGCGACGCCATAAGCGCTGAAGAGTGGGCAAGTGCGATCAGCCAATCTTTTCAGTCGGTAGCTGGCGGTAGTTATTTATCTGCGCCAACCGTTGATACTGATAATGATTTAGAATATGGCGATTACGACGATTAATTACTAGAACCAGCTGTGTTTTATCTGTTATACTGATAGTTGATGAGACACTATAACCCTTCTGAAATTGAGCCGAAATGGCAGCAAATCTGGGCGGATGACCAGCGTTATCATACGAACGAGTCAAGCGCCAAGCCAAAATACTATGTGACGGGCATGTTCCCGTATCCAAGCGGTGCAGGTATGCATACCGGCCACTTTATGGAGCATTCCATTGTCGACGCGGTGGCGCGTTTTCGCCGGGCGCTCGGTTACAACGTAATGTATCCGATTGGCTGGGATAGCTTTGGCTTGCCGGCCGAGAATTACGCTATCAAAACTGGCCGCAAACCTCGAGAAACTACCGCTGACAATATTGCGAATTTCAAAAAACAATTGCGCAGTGTCGGTGCTAGCATCGATTGGTCGCGCGAGATCAATACTAGCGACCCAGAATACTACAAATGGACGCAGTGGATATTTACTAAGCTGTTTGAAAAGGATTTAGCCTATCAAAAAGAATCGCTGCAATGGTGGTGTCCTAAGGATAAGACGGTTCTCGCCAACGAGCAGGTGATTGACGGCAAATGCTGGCGCTGCGACTCGGTCGTTGTCAAGAAGTCTATGAAACAGTGGTTCTTCCGGATTACCGCTTATGCCGAGCAGCTGCTTGCCGAGCTGCCAGAGATGGATTGGCCCGACAAAATCAAAATTGCGCAGACTAACTGGATCGGTAAAAGTGAAGGCGCTGAGATTACTTTTCAAGTTGACGGCAGCGATGATACGATAACCGTTTTCTCGACGCGTCCTGATACGATCTTTGGCGCAACCTTTCTGGTGTTAGCGCCCGAGCATCCATTGGCACGCACGCTGTTGACCGATGAAACGCGTGAATTGGTCGAGAACTATATTAATGATGCCGTCAAGAAATCAGAGATTGAACGCAGCAACGACACTAAAGAAAAAACAGGTGTTTTTAGCGGCAGCTATGCTATCAACCCGGCGACTGGCCAAAAGATCCCAATTTGGATCGCTGATTACGTACTGGGCGGTTACGGTACCGGTGCAGTGATGGGCGTGCCAGCGCATGACGACCGTGACTTTGCTTTTGCTGAAAAATTCGAGCTGCCAGTCGTTGAGGTAATTGAGAGGCCCGAGGATGACATTGACACCGACGCTTGCTATCACGGCGAAGGGGTTTTGGTGAACTCTGGTGTTTTCGACGGTACGCGCAGCGAGGATGCTCGCGAGCAAATTGTCGCTTGGCTCGAGCAAGAGGGTAAAGGTAAGTCGCAAATTACTTACAAAATGCGCGATTGGCTGATCAGCCGCCAGCGCTATTGGGGTGCGCCGATTCCGATTATTTATTGTCCGGAGCACGGCGCAGTGCCAGTCCCGAAAAGTGATTTGCCAGTATTACTGCCGGATGTCGATGATTTCCAGCCGCGCGGCGATGGCAAATCGGTCTTGGCGGCGCAAGAAGACTGGGTGCAGACGACTTGTCCGGTTTGCGGCTCCCCAGCTCGGCGCGAAACCGATACGATGGATGGTTACGCTTGTAGTAGCTGGTATTTGCTGCGGTATACCGATCCACATAATACGCAGCAGGCTTGGGCGCCAGACAAGGCAAATTATTGGGCGCCGCTCGATATGTATGTCGGCGGCGATCACGCGACGGCCCATTTGCTATATGTGCGTTTTTGGACGCATGTCTTTCGCGAGCTTGGGTTGACGGATTTTGCCGAACCAGTAAAAAAGCTGGTTTACCATGGTTTGATTCAAGCCGAGGACGGCCGCAAAATGAGCAAAAGCCTCGGTAATGTCGTTGATCCGCTCGAAGTCATCAACGCTGGCTATGGTGCTGACGCCCTGCGCACATTTGAACTATTCCTGGGGCCGATTAACGAAAACTCTAGTTGGAACAGTCGCGGCATTGCTGGCGTTTATCGTTTTCTTAATCGCTTGTGGACGCTAGTGCAAGAATTTGACGACAGCGATAAAACCGGTACGTCTGATACTCAGAAGCTTGATACCATTATTAATTCTACTACCAAAAAAGTCACCGATGACATTCATCGGCTCAGCTTTAATACGGCGATTGCAGCGCTGATGGAATGCGTGAATGATTTGTACAAATTGAAAGTGGCGGGCTACAGCGAAGATTGGCGCCCACATCTCAAGATGCTAGTGCAATTGGTGCAGCCGTTTGCGCCGCACATGGCTGCCGAATTGTGGCAGCAGCTTGGCGAAACTTCGCAGCTTGATTTTGCCGCTTGGCCTGTCTGGGATAATGCTAAAATTGCCAGCGACAGCTTGCTCATTATCGTGCAAGTCAATGGCAAATTGCGCGCGAAACTCGAGGTCGCTGCTGATGCTAGCGAAGAGCAGATCAAGGAGCTAGCGCTAGCCGACGCCAACGTCCAGAAATTCGTGCTGGCTGAGCCGAAGAAGATTATCTACGTCAAGGGTAAGCTCATCAATATTGTGGCGTGATTCCGTACTTGCAAACTTACAAATAGTAAGTAGCGGTTTCTAGCCCTGTACGCTATTACTTTGTTCATGACTCATACTACTATTATAGCATAACCGTTATAAAAAGTCAATAACTAAACTATGATAAAGCTACAATGTCAAATACTTGAGAAAAGCCTCGCTTTAGCGTATAATACTACTAAGCTTATACAAACCGAGAAGGAGAACATTTCATGGCACAGCCAAAGAAACAATCAAGTCCTCGCAAGACTGGCATGCGTCGCAGCCATCTTGTCGAGAAGTTAGCCAAGCGCGTTAACGGACATTCGCCAGTCAAAGTGTTGATTGGCAAGAAAAAATCATCAACCAAGCAGAAATAACCGTTTCAAATAAAAACGGTGAGATAATAAGAGGAAACAAACGCGAATGGCATCGAATAGGCATCTTGGTCGGATTGTTGCGCTGCAAGCGCTATACGAGTTGGAATTGCGCCGGCAGTCTGGCGACACCAGTGCCGCGTTAGATGATATCTTGAAGCGCGACGTTGAGCGTTACCGTTCGGCGATTGACGACATCGCTTTCGTAGAAGGACTGGCCAGAGGTGTTGTTAGCCAGCAGAGGGAACTTGACCAGCAGCTGCAGCCAATTGCGCCCGAGTGGCCAATTACGCAGATAGCGCGGATTGACAGGGTAATCTTGCGGATTGGCCTGTACGAATTACTGCATCATCAAGATACTGTGCCGCCGCGCGTCGCCATCAACGAAGCGATTGAGCTAGCTAAAGCGTTTGGTTCTGATAATTCGAGCAAGTTTGTTAATGGCGTACTGGGTACCGCTTATCGCAAATTTGTCGAGGAAGGGTCAGATAATGCCAAAGCCGAAGGCCAACAAAAGCAAGTTTGATCATATACGCAAATATTTAACAAAGTCGCGTTCGGCGTCTATCCAAGAAATCGTCCGCGAGCCGACTAGCGGCGGCGTGATTTTCCGTCACGGCGAGTCGGGTATCGAGATTTTACTGATTCAGGATGCCAAAGACCGCTGGACAATTCCCAAAGGCCACATTGAGGAGGGCGAGACAGCCGTGCAGACTGCTCGCCGCGAAATTGGCGAGGAAGCTGGCTTGCACGACGTCGATATGCTAGGCTGGCTGGGCAAGATTCATTTTCGCTATCGCCGTCTCGACAAGCTCGTTTTGATGACGACGCAAATTTATTTGGTGCGCGTTCGTACTAGCGGCGATGAAATCCAGAAAGAGGATTGGATGAAAGGCATCAAATGGTTCCCGTTCAACGAGGCGCTCGAGCTGATCGAATACGAAGATATAGCCAAGCTAATGCTGAAAGCTAAAACACGGATCCGCCAAGAAAACTTATAAACTTACAAAATACGAAAAGGAGGAAAGATGAGCGGTATGCCAACCGGGCCGTACCAAGATTGGGCGAAGCAGAAATTAGGTTTTGAATATAACGATATTCAGCTTCTGATTACTGCTTTGACACATCGCAGCTACGTCAACGAGCACAAAAAATCGGTGAGCGAGCACAATGAGCGTTTAGAATTTCTGGGCGACGCCGTGCTAGAGCTGGTGGTGACAGATTATCTGTATAAACATTATAGCGAGCCGGAGGGTATCCTGACTAGCTGGCGGGCGGCGCTAGTTAATACCACTAGCAACGCTAAATCTGGCGAAGAGCTTGGTTATGAGCCATTGGTGCGGATGAGCCGCGGCGAGAAGCATGGTTCCGAGCGGGCGCGCCATCAAATTCTAGCCAATGCTTACGAAGCAGTGATCGGTTCGATTTATTTGGAGCGCGGCTATGATGCTGCGGCGGCCTTTATCGAGAAGCATACCATTAGCAAGCTTGACGGGATTTTAGAGAGCGGCTCTTGGCGCGATCCTAAAAGCCATCTGCAAGAAATCAGCCAGCGCGTCGACGGCGCTACGCCAGTCTACAAAGTCATCGCCGAAGACGGCCCAGACCACGACAAAGTTTTCACGCTCGGCGCTTATGTCGGCGACAAACTGATGGGCAAAGGCATCGGCGCAAGCAAACAAACCGCCCAGCAGCAAGCCGCCCGGGCAGCGCTGGAAGAGTATAAGAAACGGCAATAAAATAAAAGCGCCTGTTTTCAGGCGGATAAAATTATTTAATAGCAGCCAAAAATGTGATTGCCCGCAGCCGGACTGCGCAGGAGCTCAAGCTCAACTGCGGGCAATCCGGGTGCGGAGGGGGGCATCCTACTTGATATCTCTGGTACAGAAGGAGCCTACTGTAAACGATATTATGAGTATCTCATAAACCGCAAGCGAGAGCCCACCCATGAATGTCAAATAAGATACCGTCTGCTGAGCGGCGATCAATCGCCACGTCTCAGCATGGGCAACTGTGGCCACGGTGACCACAGTCCAAAAGAGCCACTCGTGACGGCGGTCCTCCACCAGCCGAGCGGCAGCCATAGGGGTGACGATGGCGATGGTGATGACGAAGGTGGCGAACATAGGTTTCTCCTTTCAAGAGAAAACGGTCTTGCTCAGGCAGGGGCTACTTCTCGCCCCTTACAAACCTGGGCAAAAAGCTTGATACTTATATATCACGCATGAATCGCCGCGTCAACGATTCTCGCAATTATTTCGCAAAAATTGCAAATTTTAAGTATTTTTGAGCCGTTTTGGCCGTTTTTGCGCCCTCTAGCGGTGTTTTCTGCCTGAATTGGCCTATGAGGCTCGACTTGAACGAAAAGGCGTCTAGGCAGCGCTTAGGCGCTTTGTTGACATTTTACCCGTAACACGCTAGAATATGACAGAAGTAACAATAGTACTAACGTGAAGTAAAGGAAGTTTTAATTTTATGCTCGCAATTCGTTTGCAACGTTTGGGCCGCAAGGCTTATCCGGTATACCGCGTCGCCGTCCAGGAAGCACAGCGCCATCCATCGAGCGGCCGCGTGGTCGCTTATGTCGGCAGCTACAACCCGCATACCAAAGACGCTAATATCAATGTCGAGGCTGCTCAAAAATACCTTGACAATGGCGCTCAACCGACGCCGCGCGTTGCGAAGTTGTTAAAAGAAGCTGGCGTCAAACTGCCGAAATGGGTTAAAGAGTTCCAGGGCGGCAAGACCAAAGCGGTCAAGAATACTGAAAAGCTGCGCAATAATCAGCCAAAAGAAGAGCCAGCTGCCGAAGAGGCAGAAGCTCCAGCTGAAGCCTAACGCTTTTAATTGCGAACTAGCGCGCTCTAGCTGTATGGCTGGGGCGCGTTTTTCGATTTCATAGCAAAAGCATGTTACAATAAAAGTACGATAGTAACCGTGTGACCGCAAAGGAGGAGATACCGTGGGCATGTCGACCATTGACCAGGAATTTGTCGAATATATCGTAAAATCACTAGTAGGACATCCAGATGATGTGGTTGTTGACCGGATTGTCGACGAGAAGGGCGTTTTGCTGACGCTAACTGTCAATCCAGAAGATTTGGGCCGGGTGATTGGCCGCCGCGGCTCGACCGCGCAAGGGCTGCGCACGCTACTGCGGGCGTTGGGTGCTAAAAATACCGCTCATTACAACCTGAAAATCGTCAATAATGACGAGCGCGAGGACGCCGATTCGGCTGTAGTGGATAATAATGTGGAAAACGCCACTAGTGATTCTGTGGAAAATGACACAGAAAACGCAGAAACCGAAAGCGATTTCGCAAAAAAGTCGCGCCAAGAGCTTGCAGAATTAGACGATCTTGATATATAATCATAAGTAAGTTCATGCGAGAACCCTGAACTAACGAAAACAAAGTACAAAAGCTCTACTGCGAGCAAACCTACAAATGGTTTGAGAGACTTATTTGTGCAAGAAAGCCGTCTTTTAGGCGGTTTTTTTGTTGGGGTGAAATTTCGAGAAGGCTAGGCGTAATTTATTGCACGAAAAGCCAAACGTGTCAATTGCAACTATATAACTTTTTTTGTAAAAGCACAAATATATAGATAAAATGTAATGTATAATAAGTCAAATATTATTAGGCAATGAAATTCAGATTGCAGCAAATTATTGCAAGACATGAAAATAGCCCGCCGAAAACGTGCTCAAGCCGGAAACTGGGTATTCAACCCAGGAGATGCAAAATCTGCGTCTCGAATCAGGTTGAACCAATTTTCAGCGGGCTATTTTCGACGGGCTCAGCGCGAGATAGCTCGGAAGAACCCGCGCCAGAAAGCTGCGCGGAACAGCTGTCCGTTCCGCACGGCCTTGGTGTACCGTGTCAGAGCGTACAGAAGCACGCGCAGACGCATAGGGGTGTGGTCGTCGGGGGCGACGGCGGTGATGGTCGGCATGATCGCCTTCCTCTCTGCTCAAAGCAAGGGCGACTTTCGCCCTAAGGTTAACTTTGAGCAAAAGTATGATATATATATCACAGATAGACATCCGTGTCAAGACTTGCTATACTATAACAGATGAGAAAAATTCAGGTGATTACCTTATTCCCAGAAATGTTCGCTGGCGTGTTCGGCAGTTCGATGATGTGGAAGGCGCAAAAAGACGGCCACGTTGAGCTCTCGACGATTGATCTGCGTCAGTTTGGATTAGGCCCGCGCCGCACGGTCGACGATACGCCATATGGCGGCGGCGATGGTATGCTGCTGATGGTCGAGCCGCTATGGAATGCGGTGCAGCAGGCCAAGCAGATTGACCCTGGCGCTAAAGTCTTAATCATGACACCGCGCGGCCAGCGCTGGCGGCAGGTGTTGGCGCAGCAATACAGCGAAAGCGAGAACGGTTATATTGTAATCTGCGGGCGCTACGAGGGCTACGATGAGCGAATTATGGCGCTAGTCGATCAAGAGCTTAGCGTCGGCGATTATGTGCTAACTGGCGGCGAATTGCCGGCGATGACGATTATTGATTCGATCGTGCGGTTAATTCCTGGTGTACTTGGCGGCGAAAACAGCGCAGCGATTGAGAGTTTCAGCGACGGCGAAACGCTAGAATATCCACAATACACTCGGCCCGAGGAATGGCAAGGTATGCGCGTGCCAGAGGTACTATTGAGCGGACATCATGGCAAAATCGCCGAATGGCGGGCAGCACACAGCAAAAAGGCTGGGGAATAAAACGATTTTGCCAGTGCCGGACAGGCTCATCTAGCGTCAGCTGAATTAGAAAACAAAATACTCCTCGCCAAGGCAGAGGAGTATTTCATTGTTGTGGTGGATTTATCGGAGAGCGATCGATACATTTTTGTGTTTGTTTTTGTAACTTCGCTGTCTATACAATATACGTTTTTGTGTTTAATAGCAAGCATTTTTTGGACAAAAAATAAAAAATCGTGTGGAAAAATGCTATGCTAATAATATGAAACAGTTTATAGCTAGTATTTTTCCGCCAACAATTTTCAAGAAGCGCACACAGTATGCGGCGCTGGCAGCAGGTTTCTGGACGATTATTATAATGCTGGCGCAATTGTTTAGGTTCGAGAAATTTCCAAAAACTCTAGAATCGCTGGGGATTGGCGACGGCACTATCGTCGCGATTGCTATAGTTTTGCTAGAATTTATTTCTTTGCCATTTTTGTTGTCTATGCCGCGACTGAGCAAGCTAGAGCGGCAAATATCAGGCGCGTGCACATCGCTAGCGCCTGGCGTTTGGCTAGTGATTAGCGCGGCTGTGCTGATGAGCGGCGGGCAGGGAAAAATTAGTTTGTTCGGTGCGGTGGCGGCGCTGCCGGGGGTGGTTAGTCTGCTGCTGGCTGGCGTGTGGCTAGCAGCTATAGTGTATTTGACCGCTAAGCTGTGGCGGCTAGATTTGAAATAACGGCGCTCTAGTGATATATTAAGGTAGGCGCGATGGGGTGTCGCCAAGTGGTAAGGCACTGGGTTCTGGTCCCAGCATGCGGGGGTTCGAATCCCTCCACCCCAGCCAAGAAATAATGATATGAAGACAACTACTCCCCGCATTCCGAGCGGTTTCAGCGAATACCTGCCAGGCGACCAAATAGAGTTTAATCGTTTGCGCGACATTATTCGCGAAACTTATGAGCGCTATGGCTCCGCGCCCCTGGACACGCCAGATATTGAGCTGAGCGAGGTATTGTTGGCGAAGGGCGGCGGTGAAACCGAGAAACAAATCTATCGGTTCGAGCGCGGCAAGAATGATTTGAGTTTGCGTTTTGACTTAACGGTGCCGCTGGCGCGCTATGTCGCCGAACATGAAGGCCAGCTGGTTTTTCCGTTCCGGCGTTACCAGATTGGCAAAGTGCACCGTGCCGAGCGAGCTCAAGCCGGGCGTTTCCGC
The DNA here is from genome assembly GCA_963531145.1 of uncultured Candidatus Saccharibacteria bacterium. GTDB lineage: Bacteria > Patescibacteriota > Saccharimonadia > Saccharimonadales > Saccharimonadaceae > Saccharimonas. The sequence continues at coordinate 14,985 of CAUSEX010000012.1, read as the reverse complement.
GAATTCTACCAGTGCGACATTGATGTGATTGGCTCAGAAAGCGTGGCGGCTGATGCGGAGTTTCCGGCGGTAATCAACGATATTTTTGAGCAGTTTGCTTTCGGCGAGTTCACGATTCACATCAATAATCGCTTGGTGTTGAACGGCTTTTTCGCTGGGATTGGTTTGGCCGATGTATCGGCGGATGTACTGCGAGTAGTCGATAAAATCGAGAAAATATCGCGTCAAGATTTTATGGCGGAATTACGCGGGCTGGGCCTTAGCGAAAAGCAAGTATTGCAAGTTGTTGCCTTCACAGAGATTAGCGGCAGCAACGACGAGATTTTATCGCAGCTAGAATCAATGAAAAACGAAATTGATTCTGATGATTTCGCGCTTGGTACGGCAAAATTACACGAGTTACTGGCGATGCTGCGAAACATGGGCTTGCCAGAGCGGCGTATTCAGTTAGACCTACGGATTGCGCGCGGACTAGATTATTATACTGGCGTAGTCTACGAAACGACACTTGATGATTATCCAGAAGTCGGCAGTGTTTGCTCGGGCGGGCGCTACGATAACTTGGCCGAGAACTATACGCGGACGCGTCTGCCGGGAGTTGGCGTGTCGATTGGTTTATCGCGCTTATTCTATAAACTACGCGAGGCAGGCGTCGTGTCTAGTAGTCGCCAGACGTTGGCGCGCTGTATGGTGGCGTCTTTTGACGAAGCGCAATTCGGCGAGGCGCTGCAAATAGCTGCCGAGCTGCGGCGAGCTGGCGTAGCGACAATCCTCAATACCGAATCGGTGCCGTTAAAAAAGAAGCTGCGCTATGCTGATCGTCTTGGTATACCGTTGGTAGTCTTGATTGGCGAGGAAGAAGTGCGCGGCCGTTTCGCGACGGTGAAAGATATGATAACTGGTGAGAATAAGACCATCCCCCGTCAGCAACTAGTTGAGGAGCTGCAACGATAAGGTGGCTTGGCTAGTTAAGGTAATCGCCGACTGGCTGCTGATTCCGTTAGTACTGCTGGCTTTGTATGAACTATTTTTTAAGGTTGAAAGTAAGCGCCGCTATGAAATTTATTCTCGCGTGCTGATGGCTGGGCTGACGTCTTATGTGGTTGCTAAAATCCTTGGGCTAATATATCAGCCTGAACAGTTGCGTCCGTTTGAGCTGCTTGGCGTTAATCCAGGGGCGGCTTATCTGAATAATCCGGGATTTCCGTCGGATCATGCGCTTTTTGCGATGTTTTTGGTGCTAGCGGTCTGGTATGCGCTGCGTCGCCGCTCGATTACTATAACTATGCTAACTATGGCGCTGCTAGTTGGAGTTGGCAGGATATTAGCGCTGGTGCATACGCCGCTTGATGTTGTCGGCGGCATGGCGGTGGCTTGCTTGGGGGCGTTGTGGTACGTGGATTGGCCTAATGTTAAGCTTGCATCTAGCAAAAAACGCAAGAATGTAGTAAAATAACTTAGTAAGATGACTAATGTGGAGAAACCTATGAGCAACGCAAACGAGACTGCAGCGGTGAAGCTGGAGCCGTTTATTCCGATGGACAAAAAGGATATCATTCGAGCTGCTATCTATGGAGCGTTCGCCGGTGCAATACTAACGGTGTTGTATATTTTGGTTGGCCGAGTCGCGTCGGCGGTGATGTGCCGCGGCGATAATGATTTATGCCAGAATGCGCCGCTGTATGTAGCAATTTTTTCGGTAACTTTGGTGTCAATCGGCGGGTTGATATTGTTGTCGCAGGCGCGAATTTACCGGCCGTTATTTATCGTTATTGCTTCGATAGCGGCTCTATGGGGTCTGCAATCGTATTTAGCGCTCTTGCCGTGGTATTGGGCGATGGCGGCGATGACGGTAATTGGCGCGTTGACGTATGCGATGTTTACTTGGCTGGCGCGATTGCGGTCGTTTATACTCTACTTGGTTGTATCGATTGTGCTGATTGTAGCGGCTCGGTTGATTATCGCCGGGTAGCTGGCGCAGAACCGTTATTTGCGGTATGCTAGCTATATGGAAATAATGGTTTTGCTTATAATTTTAGCGATAGTCGTCGCAGCGGCTAGCGTGGTTATTTTTGTGTTGATGCAGCAGCTGAAGCGAGTGCAAAATAACTCGGCGGTAGAGCTGATTAAGGGCGATGTTGTTGAATTGTCGCGCTCGATCACTAATTTGCAGCAAACAATGAGCGACAAGCTTGAACGCTCGCAGCTGTCAACTCAGCAATCGGTGCAAAAGCAGCTCAGTGAAAGTTCAAAATTGGTGGCCGATGTCACGCAGCGCTTGACCAAGCTCGACGAGACCAACAAGCGTGTCGTTGATGTGGCGACTGACCTCAAAACCTTGCAAAATGTTCTACAAAACCCCAAGCAGCGCGGTGTTTTTGGCGAATACTATTTGTCGAGCGTTCTCGAAAATATTTTGGCGCCAGGGCAGTATCAGACTCAGTATAAGTTTCGCGATGGCGAAATGGTTGATGCGGTGATTTTTCTTGATAAGGGTCAGATTCTACCAGTTGATAGCAAATTTAGCCTCGAAAATTACAACCGGATGATTGAAGCTAGCGGCAAAGAGCGCGAGCAGCTAATGCAAAAAGTCAAAGCTGATCTGAAAGGGCGCATCGACGAAACCAGCAAATATATTCGTCCGAGCGAGCATACTATGGATTTCGCATTTATGTTTATTCCCAGCGAGTCGTTGTATTATGATTTACTGATCAATAATGTTGGCCAGGGCGGCAGTTCGCGCGATCTGATTGAGTATGCTTTTCGCGAAAAGCACGTGATTATTACTAGTCCGACGAGTTTTATGGCGTATTTGCAAACCGTATTGCAAGGTTTGCGTAGTTTGCAAATCGAGGAGCAGGCTAAGGATATTCAAGTTCGTGTCGGCAAGCTCGGACAACACATCGCCAAATTTGAAGAGTATATGCAGAAACTAGGCAATAGTCTCGGTACGACGGTCAATCATTATAACAACGCTCATAAAGAGCTCGGTAAAGTTGATAAAGACGTAGTGAAGATCGCTGGTAGCGATTCTTCCGTCGAAGTATTGGCGCTTGATCGTCCGTCGTCTATTGATAAGAAGTAAAGATTTTTGACTATCAAAATATCCCGCCGATAGACGGGATATTTTTTGTTAAGAAAGTTAGGCTTAGTCTTTCTTTTGCCGGCCAGCGACCAACACGTAGAGGTTGGCACCGACAGCTGCGCCCGCCAAAGCGCCAACTAGCGACTCGAGCGAGAAGCGCGAATTGACAACTTCGTTAGAGCCAGCTGAACCAGTAGTGAGCTCCTTTTCGGTCGAATCAGTCATCGCTAGCGCAACAGCCGGGTTAAGGCTAGCGCCCTTGACGTAAGCGACGTGAGGAATCTCAACTTTATTAGAAGCTGAAGATGCTGCTTTGCTTTGGTAGTCGGCGATTGCTTGCGTCTTGGCGGTCGATAACAAGTAGCCAGATGTCAAAATGCCGACTGCCAGTGCCAAGCCAACGCCGAGCGCTTTGCCGGTATTGCAAGTTTCTTCGCGCGATAGAACTGCTGCTAGTCCGAATAGGAAGATAGCGGTGCCGACCAGCTCAATGCCGAATATCGACCAGTTCATGCTGCTAAATCCGCTAAAGCCGAAGTTAATCGAGCCGCCAGTAACCCAGTTGGTGACGATTACAGCCAGCATAGCGCCGATGAATTGGGCGCCCCAGTAGAATGGCAACAGGATTGTCTTGAGCTTGCGCATAGTCCACAAGCCAAATGTTACGGCTGGGTTGACGTGCGAGCCCGAGACAGCGCCGATACTCATCACTAGCATTACTAGCGTGAAGCCGATAGCTAGCGCGCCAACGCCGCCGTCTTTGAATGTGGTCAAAGCAACCAGCGTCAATACGAACGTACCGATTAGTTCGGCAAAGATTATATTTATGATATTTGATGGTAACTTGGCGCTGCTGCGTTTAGTTGTCGTAGGTTTGGCAGCGGCAGTTTCCTTCTTTGGTGCTTCTACTTTTTCGGCAGATACTGTACGAACAGTCGTCTTGCTGGCGGCCGTTTTCTTGGCGGTCGTCTTCTTCTTGGTAGAAGCGGCTTTTTTAGTAGCCATGAATATTCCCTCCTTTACTGAAATATAGACATAGTATAACACAAAAATATTTTGGGTTGTATACATCTGTTATAATGATGATATGGGACGTTATTTTGAACAGACAGAAAGCCGCAGCGAACTGCAGCAACGGATTGCTGCCGACTTGCGGGCAAAAGCAGCGCAGAAGGCAAAGCAAGAAGGCGAGCCAGTTCCGGGTGTTAGCGGCGAGCTAATCGAAAACTCAGAATATTTGAAAGGTACCAAGGCTACGACAACTCTAGCACCAGCTTGGGTGTTTATTGTACTGATGGCAGTTGGCGTATTTGTGTTATTCGTATATCAGGTGAATAAGTAGGTTAGCAATGGATTTCGAGAAAGTTTTACAAGTTTTATCAGCACGGGCGGCTCGGTCTAGCCACCCGCAAGAAGTATTGCGCGCTCCAGAAATCAAAACGCTGTATGATCACATCAAGACTTTGCCAAATGATGAGCGCGGCGCTTTCGGCAAGCGAGTCAACGAGCTGAAAAAATCGCTGGAAGTGGTCATAGAAGTTCGCCGCCAGGAGCTCGACAAAGTCGATTTGCCGCCAATCGACGTGACGGCGCCGATGGACATCAATGCACTGCAGCCTGATTTACTACCGAGCGAGCAGGGTACGATTCACCCGCTGAGTGCCGAGATTGACAGCATTTCTGACATTTTCAACCGCATGGGCTTTGTGACGGAAGAGTCGCGTGAGATTGACGATCAATTCCATATGTTCGAGAGTCTGAATTTCCCGAAAGGCCACCCAGCGCGCGATGATTATGATACCTTCATGACCGAAGAGACTGACGCTAACGGCGACCGCTTGATCGCGCCAGCGCACACTTCGACCATGCAGAACCGCGTGTTGAAAAAATATCATAGTAATTTAGCAAAGGGCGAGGCGATCGCCGCCATCGTGCCTGACCGGGTGTTCCGTAACGAAGACTTGGACGCACGGCACGAGCACACGTTCTACCAGGTCGAAGGTGTATATGTCGCCAAGGGCGTCAACGTCGGCAATCTAATCGCCACGCTGCAAGAATTTTTGCAGGAATATTATGATAAGAAATTGGATGTGCGCGTCAATCCGTTTTATTTCCCATTCACCGAACCGAGCTTTGAATTTGCGCTGAGCTGCCCATTTTGTGAAGGTAAAAATCCGGATTGTAAAGTTTGTTCGGGTGAAGGCTGGATTGAACTCTTGGGCTGCGGCATGATCCATCCGAATGTACTGAAAGCTGCTGACATCGATCCAAATGAATACACCGGCTTTGCCTTTGGCTGCGGCATTGATCGGCTGGTAATGATGAAATACGGCATCGAAGACGTGCGGCATTTTGAGAGTGGACGATTAGACTTTTTGGAGCAGTTTTAATTCTAAGCTACAGGTTAGACAACTATTCTTTGTGACTGACTATTGCCGAAATAATAACGATAATAATTCTTTGCCGAATAATTATTCATGCAGTAAATTTTAATTATATCAAGAAAAGTGGACAGTTTTGCGACTTGTCCAGGTCCAGGTCGTATGGCTACTCAGAAACTGACTGAGAGTCCTCCTCTGGGTAGTCTACGATCGTGCGCCCTCCCTGGCACGCAGGGAGACGCCAATAGATGACGTCTCCTCCGAACCTATCCTCGGTCTTGAAGTGCCCGCAACCAGGCCCATCGGGAGCCAATGCTCCCCCATAGAAAACGTCAATAACGCCTTCTATGCGGAAGACTCTTGCTGGCAAGTTATCAAACTCCATGATAACTCCTTCTGGAGTCGGGCGGAGAATCGTAACTCTCCGCGAAGTGGAGCGTCTCAAGCCCAGTGTTTGAGCGAAACGCCAGCCTCTGCGATTGCAAAAGCTGATATATATATCAATAATAAGAACTGAAGTCAAGCAATCTTACCAAAATTACAGCAAACCTATGGTAATTTCCCGCTTACACTAAAATGAAAACAATCAACATTCACGCGCTATTTTCTTGTCGACTGGCTAGGCAGGCGACTCTATAATCCCATACAAATATCCCGATAAGGCCGCGTAACAACTTCTGCCGACTCAAGGCCGAGCTTGGTTTCAATGTCACTAATCATCGCCAGCGCACTAGTCTCATCATCTGACAAAACCTCAACTTCCACAAACGTCCCAGCGTCTTTGATTTCGTCTATGGCCACCGTTGCCTGCGGAAAATCAGAGGACTGGAACGAGCGACGGTATTTGTTGACCTCGACCAGTTTCGCCATGCCGAGGTTGGAGAGCAGCTGTTTGGCGATTGTCGCGTCCCCGGGTTGAATTGGCAGGTTTGTCTCGGGCTTAATGATTACGTCGTTCGCCGTATGTGTCGCGGTCGTCGTCGCAGGCTTATATGTCACCTCGGCAAAACCATCGCGCTGGCGAATCCGCAAGCATTCAACCGTCTGCATAAAATCGACATCAGGACGAGAATAATACGTATCAATCTCGCGGAGATTACTCTGCAGCTCAAAACCAAGTTCTCGCAACTGCTTGATTAATTCTTTTACGTCGCTGGTTAATTGACGTTTGCGTTCGATTTCTAGTAGTTTTCTGGTCATTTGGTAGTCTTTCTATAACTGACTATAGGTTACTAATCTGAAAACTCCGTATCCCGCGGCGGTAAAAATCTCGCGCCGGTAAGCTGTCGAATCACTGGCGCGAACGGCGGCAATTTGGCGGGTAATAGTGCTCATAAATTAAGGATAGAGCAGTTTGCTGCATCATGCAATAACTATTTAGGAGCGTCTCGTAAGGTTTATGCTATAATTAAGTTATAAAAGTTACCAATACTGCAATCCTTGCTGGATATCAACGGCCAGTAAAAAGCAAGGTTCGCTTATGAAAGGTGTAAAAATGTCTGTAGCGCTCAGTAGCAAAAAGATAATACTAATCGTAATATGCGTAATACTCGCGTTGATAGCGGGATTCGCGGCTTGGGCGTTTCTATGGCCTAGCCGCAGCGCCGACTTGCAGAAAGCTGATATTCAGCGGCGCGATTATAACCAGTCGGTGGCGGATATCCAAAAGGTCATTGCCGACGATACAGCCAACAGCGAAGTGCGGCCAGATTGCCGGCCGATTTTGAAGACTCACGGCAAAAAAACTGCTCGGGCAGTAATGATTCTTCACGGCGTTAGCGCTGAACCTTCTGGGATGATAGAACTGGCGGACTGGTTTTACCAGGCGGGCTACAATGTGTACGTACCGCGAGTGCCGCATCACGGTATGAAAGACAACAAGCTCCACGGGCAAGTTCGCGCCAGCGAGTTGGTGAAATTCATGGGCGACAGCGCCGGGCTAGTCAGCGGTCTGGGCGACGAGCTGGGCGTGATTGGCCATTCTGGCGGCGGCACGCTGGCAACCTGGTTGGCGCAATATGGCGATGGATTATTCTCGCGGGTATTACTACTTTCGCCGTACTATGAACCGGACGCCTCTAAAGCGCCGAAGTGGCAAATGGCGCTGCTGCGCAATGTCTATGGCAACCATTTGCTGCCAGATCAATTCTTTGACGGCAATTTGTCGTACCGAGCGCTGGCAAATTATGTCATTATCAAGCAGAATTATCGCAATGATTTGAAGGCTGAAGGTTTGAAACATCTCGGCTTGATAATTGGCAGCGAAGACGATTTGATTGATAAAACCATGGCGCTGAATATCGCCGAGGGCATGGCTAAGGCTAGCGGCGCCGAATTTACTTACGAAACGACGCCAGCTTATATCGGCGCTGGCCACGAATTAATATCTCCAGAAGACAAAGTCGTCAAGAAATACAAGAAAGAATTGTACGGCATGTACCTACGAGTATATGAGAAATAGTATTTAGTAGTTGCGTACTATCAGACGTTTTCCATTTTCGGCTTAGTTAGGTGGAGGTCTGTTATAATGGTCTATTGTGACTGCACGTAAAGTAAAGATATCCACGAGACCGTCTAGGGGTGCCGTTTCTGACAGCAAAACCGCCAAACCGCGGCTGCATAAGGAGTGCCGCAGAAAAACACAGTCTAGCGGCCAAGCCATGCTTGCTCGTAATATTGAGTATCGTCAGACTGCTAAGTATCATCAGGCTGCGCCCGCCCGAAAAATAAGGATTAAAAAGCCATATTATGACGCCATCATGTCGGGTCGTAAAACCCTGGAGGTTCGCGTTGGTTATGGCAGTATCAAGCGCTTGCGGGCTGGCGAGCTATTACAACTAGAAACTAGTCATGAGTCTGGCGCGGTACAGATTAAGTCGATTCGTATCTACGATAATTTTGCTAAGATGCTGGCAGCTGAGGACTGGCGGCAAATTGTACCGCAAGCCAAAGATAGAGCGGAAGCGCTTCAGCTTCTTCAGAAAATCTACCCGCCGCGTAAAGAAAAACTCGGCGTGTATGCTATTGAGATTGCGAAAGCAGAGAGCAGTACTGTTCAGTGTATGTCCTAATATTTCATAGAGTGATTCTAGGCTATTTCAAGAATCATTTTATCTAGTAAATTAGTAATTGTTTTTTCTTCTGCTAATTTCTGCCAAGTTTTTTCACCAGTAACAACGCCAATCTCTGAAATGTACATATCGATATTTGGAACGTTCATTTTTCCGTCGTTGTACGAAAAGGATTTAATGCGGCGAGAAATGCGCGCTAGAGCTGTTTTTTCTAGTATTTTTCCGATAACTTCATGGTATATGTCTCGTAGTTTGGCTCTGTCTGCTAAATTGCTAAGTGCGGCAAAGTCGCAAATACAAGACGTACTTTTATTAATTCGTTCAGTATGTTCACTAAGATCATAATATCCCAAACGAACATTGGCTGTGTCGGATACTGTACCATGAATGACAAAAGCCAGATAATAAAATAAAGCTAGTAGCGTCGCGTTGCTATTTGGTGGTTGCTTAAGGGTGCAAGAGATACGGCTAATCGACGCAGTAGGATCGTCGGTCTCGTACAGGAATTTGTGTTCGGCAATCTGACTAATAATAAGCGGCTGGTCAATTTTTTCAATTGATTGCCAATCGTTTTTGTTTAATTTAGCTATGTTATGTTGGAGCTTATCAAGATCGTTGCAAATAATCGTACAATCATTTTCTGCGGCGATTTGACTCATGGCTAGGTTCAAAGATTCGTTATCCGTAAATGCTTGAAGTTGCCGTAAATCATGCGCCAGATTAACTGCTTCTTCCGTATATAAATCAATATCAACAGTGATAAATCCTGTACCCGAATAGTGCGTACCAAGCGCAAAATAATCAATTTGTCGTAATAATCCAAATTGTTGCATTATCTGCTTTAACTTAGTCATCGCTAAATGCTCGTAGATATGCGCCTCGATGGGCGAAGCAGCTTGTTTACAGATAAGGATTCGTTGCATGTCATCTATATATTATCACAGAGAATATGGACAGTTTATCGACTTGTCCGGGTCAGAATGGCTAGCGCCGCTTGCCGTTGCCGCTACGACCGTGGTAGTTACGACCCTTAGTGTCGTGTTCCTTACGGTTAGTACCCTTGCGGTCTCTCCGTAGGTTGCCACTGCGTTGGATGGCGTTGTTATGTCTCGTAATACACTTGGAACACAGACACACGCTACGCTTCAGTCCAGTAGTGGGACACTTGCTGCTGCGAACCATAGTAACTCCTTCTGGAGTCGGGCGAGATGATTATCTCGCGAAGTGGAGAGTCTCAATCTTAATGATCTTGAGTGAGACGCTGGCTTCTGTAATTACAAAAGCTGATATATATCAATACTAGAAGAATATGTCAAGGGCTTTTAGCCGAACCCTGTTATAATTATTGGCAATAATCTTAAGAGTGAAAGGATTTTGCCATGGATAAAACAGTGCTATCGCTAGCGGGAGTACTGTTTGTTTTGGTGATTTTTCTATGGTCTGAGCCGAGTGATTTGAAGAATCGGGTTGCGAAATTAGAGAAAGGCAAATCGGCTAAAGGCAAGAAAAGCAAATAATACTTTTTAGGCGCCTCGACGGTGTATTTTTGCAATTAATACAATTTTGTGACATTATAAAAGATAAATGATTCAATATGAAAGGAAATTAGAATAATATGAGAGAATTACCACAATATCCCCAATTACCACAATATCCCCACCCAACTTGGCCAGACGCTATCATAGGAGCTCAGAGTGGGAATGCAGCCACGAATATGCTGAACGATCTAGGAAAACGCGTAGAAGCTGGAGAGGCTGGCGCGCTTGCTACTCCTATTCCTCCAAAATCCTTAGAAATGCTCAATAATCTAAATGGAAGGGTCGAAGAAAGAGGCGGTCAGGCTGGCGAATAGTCTCTGAATAATAGAATGGAAAAAGGTAAAGACATAGGCGCAGATACGGGGAAGTCCCATGAAAGTCCTGAATCTAGTGCGAGTGAGCTTGCGTGCCAGCTCAGGAGGGTTGATGAAGCTATAGACATGCTGGGAAGAGAGCTTGCGGCGGCAGTGGCACAGCGAGAAGCTATTTTGAAAGAGCTTAAGCAAACTGCGGAAGTAAACGGTTTACATCCAAGTGATTATTATGATGGCAATATAAACACTGTATCGCCGAGTATTACTCAATCACCTCGCTCTGATTGCCATACTTAGCGATGATTTGTGTTGCTTGCGCCACGTCGTTTACGTTGTCTGGCGTAGCAATTGCGTGCCAACCGTCACTACCGAGCAAAATGCCCAAATCAAGCAGCATTCGGTCGATGTCGGGCGCTATCGAAGGTTCATCGGTATAAGATATGCTATACAAATAATCGGCAAAGCGTTGATTCAGATCGGGCGAGCGCAAATCCCGGGCGACGGCCTGGACGCAGCGGATAATGTCAGCAAATTGGATTGGCCCCGATTGTACACTGAGATGCAGCGTATTAGTGACAGACATGTCTTCGGCGTGATATTTGATATGATTGTCGTCGGTGTAGGCGCCAAATTGGAGGCTAAGCTTTTGGCTGATTGATAAGTTCAAAAAGTGTATGTATTCGTAAAATAGCGGTAACATTTCGGGTCGTTGCTGGCGGAATTGCTGTGTTAGCTGGAATGATATGTAAAGTTTGCGCGGAATTGCTGATGGCTGGTTAGTCGAGTAAATTATACCGCTGATTTGGCTAGTGCTGCTATTCAGCCGCTTGATATTATCGATGTTTTGCCATGGTCGAGAGTCAAGCTGTCTTAACTCGTGCATCATTCGGCCGCTGTCGGCAACGTATAGCTGGTTTGGCTCCTCGGCCAGCAAACGGTACAGAGCTAGTGAAACCGGCTCGTTGTCCATTTCGCCGAAATCAGTTGGCAAGGTTAATATCTTGTTGGCTAACCGCGTGGCATCGACCGAGTGCCAAATACTCTTAATAATGATAATGCCGCCAGGGTAAGTATGTCCGTCTAGCATGTAGTCGATCAACTGGTACTGGCCTTGCTGGTACATGAATTCGGCCGCCGTCGCCAGAAACATATGCTCATATAAATGAGCTAACTGCATGCATGGATGGTGTTTAACCATAGTGATGCGCTTCATTACATATAATTATAGCAGAGAGCTGGAATTGATGCGTTTTGATGCAGCTGAGAATAGCTTTTGCGGGCAATTTTAGCTAGCGTACGATAGTGTTATACTATATGTAGTATGAAAGTCAGCCTAAACATTATCAAACAATTGATTAATTTTGAATTGCCTCCCGTAGGTGAGTTAGTGGCGCGGGTCAATCAGCAGCTTGGTGGTGTCGAGGAAGTGATTGACCTGAAATCCAAATACGGTGGCGCACGAATTGTCCGGGTGGTTGAATGTGCTAAGCACCCGGATGCTGATCGGCTGAGTGTGACCAAGATTGATGATGGCGGTGCGGTGGCGGATGTGCCGCGCGATGAGAACGGCCTGGTGCAAGTGGTTTGCGGCGCGCCGAATGTGCATGCGGACATGTGGGCGATTTGGTTGCCGCCAAAAAGTACGGTGCCGGCGAGCTTTGATGACGATGAGCCGTTCGTGTTGGATGCACGACCACTGCGCGGCGTGCTCAGCCAAGGTATGTTGGCGGCGGCTGACGAGCTGGATATTGGTACGGATCACGAGGGAATCGTTGAGATTCATGAACACGATGTGCCGGCGGGTGTTGAACTAAGCGCGGGGGCAAGTTTCGCGGAAATATTTGGTTTGGACGACTTTGTGCTGGATATTGAAAACAAGATGTTTACGCACCGTCCAGATTGTTTTGGTCAACTTGGCGTGGCGCGCGAGATTGCTGGGATTTTTCACCAGCAGTTTACCAGTCCTGATTGGTATAAATCAGAGCAACAATTTACTGGTACTGAGGGTTTGGAGCTAACGGTAACGAACGACGCGCCAGAATTAGTGCCGCGCTTCATGGCGGTCGCGATCAAAAATATTGAAGTCAAATCTAGCCCGCTGTGGCTGCAATGCCAACTGGTAGCCATGGGCGGCAAGCCGATTAACAACATTGTTGATGCCACGAATTACATTATGCTGATGACGGCGCAGCCAACGCACGCCTATGATTATGACAAATTGCGCGGGTCTACACTCGGGGCGCGGCTGGCTCGTGACGGCGAGAAAGTCAGTCTGCTCAATGGCAAGGAATATGAGCTGACGACGGACGACATCGTCATTGCTGACGGCGAGGGCGTGATTGGTCTGGCGGGAATTATGGGCGGTGCTGACACTGAGGTTTCAAATGACACCAAGAATATTGTTCTAGAATGCGCTAACTTTGACATGTATGCACTGCGCCGCACGGCTATGCGTCACGGTATTTTCACCGATGCGTTGACGCGGTTTAATAAGGGTCAGTCGCCGCTCCAAAATGCTGCCGTATTGAAGCAGCTGATGAGTATGGTTGGCGGCGTGCAGGCGAGTGAAGTGTTTGACAAGCGCAACGATCGCCTGATGGTCATGCAGCACGATTCGCGAGTTACATTTGGCTCTGCCGGCAAGGAAACCATTTCGATTTTCGATTGGGGCGCAGTGACTGGCGTCTTGGTGTTGGAAAGTACTTTTGTGAATGAACGTTTGGGCACAGAATTTTCGCCGCAAGAAATCTGCCGTATCTTGAAGAATGTTGAAATTAAGGCGCATGAGGAACCCGAGCCAAATACGCCTTATCAATTTGAAGTAATCGCGCCGTTCTGGCGCACCGACCTTGAGCTACCGGAGGACATTGTCGAAGAAGTCGGCCGGCTATATGGCTTTGATAAACTGCCGCGCCAATTGCCAATGCGCAGTATCAAGCCAGCGCCGAGAAATCCGCGCCGCCAGCTCAAGCAGGCGATTCGCCAAAGTCTATCGCGCGTCGGCGCCAACGAAGTCTTGACCTATAGTTTCGTCCACGAGCGTGTCCTGAAAAACGCCGAGCAAGACCCGAGCCGCGCCTATCGATTAAGCAACGCTTTAAGCCCTGATTTGCAGTACTATCGCACCGGCGTGCTGCCGAGTTTGCTAGACAAAGTTCATGCTAATATCAAAGCCGGCCACGACGAGTTCATGTTGTTTGAAATCGGCAAAATTCACGATAAAGAATTGCCGCTTACCGATGAGAATCTGCCGAGCGAGCAGACGTTTGTCGACGGTGTTTACGCTAGCAAAAAGCCGCGAGCCGGCGCGCCATTTTATAAAGCGAGGAAGCTAGTGGATAGGCTGTTGGCGGATCTTAACGTTGACGCTGATTTTGTGAAAATAGTAGAGTCTGACGCGGACGTGCCAGCGCCGTTTGACGGCCAGCGCAGTGCTTGGATTATCGCGGAAAACGGTGACAAGCTGGGCATTGTCGGCGAATTATCTCAGACGGTGCGGCGTAATTTCAAGCTGCCAGATTACACGGCGGCGTTCTCGCTTGACATTGAAAAATTGCAAGCCTGTTTGGCTAGTATCCGCGAGCATAACTATCGGCCGCTGAGCCGTTTCCCATCAATCAGTCAAGATATTTCGCTGCGCTCAAGCGTGGAAATTTCGCATGATGAGTTGCTGCGAGCAGTTTGGCAATGCCTGGATGAGCCAGAAAATCTACATTGCCAGATACAGACGCTTGGCGTATATCAGCCAAAAGACGACGCGGCTATCAAGACTACCACTTTCCGACTAACGTTTACCAGCTATCAGCAAACCCTGACTGACGCTGAAGTCAAACCGATTATGGATAATATTGCGACGGCAGCGCTTACTAAACTTGACGCCGAGCGAGTGTAGTTTATTTTAGTTGTTTTTGATTAGAGCGCAGCGGGCGTTCTGGCAGGTTGTTGCGCAATGTTACCAGACTGCGCCGTGTTGGGCGGCCGATAAGTACGCCGAACGAGGCGCCAGCAGCAATAGCTAACGCAATCAGTACCGCGCGCATCAATAACAGAGTACCGTCTGCAGCGGCCGGATTAGCGACTAGCGCCATTAGTCCGTTATACAAGGTTAGTCCGGGAACCAGCGGTACGATACCAGCATCGATGATCGCTTGGCTAGGAATTCTGGTCAAACGTGAAACAACAGTAGCTGTAAAGCCAACAGTAAATCCAGCGACGGCGTTAGCAGGGATAATTATCAAGCCTAATTCTGATACAGCTAACAGCACATAATACCCCAATAGTCCGCTGGCGCCAGTGATTAATAATCCAACTGGCCGCGAATTATTACTTAATGCAAATGATGCCGAGATGATGACAGCGCCGATATACTGATAGGTGGTGCTTGTAAAGGATAAACTGTCGGGGGTTGCGACGAATGCCAAGCCAAACTGTCTGGCGGCGTACAGGCCCATACTTACACCCAGTACAATACCAAGCGTCAACATCACCACTTTCAATAGCCGAGCGCTAGCTGTGACGTAATATTCGTCAATTGCGTCCTGAAAGGCGCCGACAATCATCATGCCGGCTACTAGCAAGACGATACCGCCAACGGTC
>CAUSEX010000011.1:0-26740 GCA_963531145.1 uncultured Candidatus Saccharibacteria bacterium | reverse complement strand
CCAGCGTCGATGAGTTGGTGGGCGATTTCGCTGTGGTTGAGGCCGGTGAAGTTATTGAGATATCCGGCTACATACCCACCATTACCAGCGTCAATGAGTTGGTGGGCGGCATGGCTCGTCAACTGATAGCTAGAGTCTCCTCCTCTTTCCAGAATCTCAAGCAATTCAGCGACAGTATGCGTGTCTTCTTTATCTTCTGGTGTCTGCTGGACGTCTCTTTCACTATCTCGTACAGCTTGATTAGCAAGAGAACTCTCGACACGAGAAAGAAGAGTCTCTTCATGATTTCCTGAGTTCTCTGTAGGGTTATCAGAATACTTTGTCGGGTCTTCGGGATCCAGAGAGCCTTTAGCTACGTGTTCAGAGTTGCCTGTTGTCATAATTCCTCGTATTTTGCTACTGTTTATCTCTATTTATGATTATGATTTATATTGTAGCATTAGACATTGGACATTGCAAGGGATCTATAATAGCCACCACCTCTGCAGAAAAACAAGATAACCTTTAAAACTATTGCAAAGGTAGTGGGGATTTTACAGTAAATCGATTTATAGTATCCATACTGATTCAGCAGAGAATTACAAACTAATTTATAACTGTATAACTGCTCAAAAATCTTATGGGCTTGATTCTTGCCAATAGTCTGAACCAATTCAGAGTAGCTCATCCACCGACCGCGTTTAGTTTTGTCGCGACGATAGTCCTTCTCGTCGGTAATATCGCCCGTAACTATCGCATCGACATTGCGCCAGGCAGTCCAAAGCGTGTCATCGCTTATAAAACTATAGTCCAGATGAACGCGATTTTCATTGATTAATTTGTAATCTGACGACGAAAATCCGCGCGCATACAACTCGCGGAGGATAACATCTGCCAGTTCGGCAAAGTTGTCAGCAGTGACATACAAAAAGTCATCATATTCCTCGCCAAGTTCGTACGATCGGCCATTCATAAAAACACAATACAAATCATCGTCGACAACTTTTTCATCCAACCACACGCGGCGATCGCGTGTTGTCGGAATCACCCGGCAGCTAATTTTCTCTGTAAAATTTTTGAAGTTATTCATTCTGTATCCAATTTCCGCCTCATACGCTTTGCGTATCTATATACGATGCGCTATTTAATATTTCTTCAAATACTTTACTATTTTGTTTCCAATATTCATTGTAAGAGAATACCGATATGTAACGAAGACATCCGTCTTCGCGGCCAACAGCTAAGCGTGTTACCATTTTAGTATTTTCAGGTCGAGAACCGCAACTTGATGTAATTCTGACAATACCAACTAAACCATTTTGTTCCAAAGTATCATCCTTGATATCGACAGTCGCTTGACAATTTTCCAATCCCTTAATAGTAAAGAATCTTTTCGCGTCTTCGCGCAACTCTTTGCTATCATAAGCCATTTTGCGCACTAATTCATAAGCTTCATCAGGCGCAGCCGGTAACACCAACCGCTCCGAATCCTGAGTCACGCCAACACCGCTAATTGACTTATTATCCTTGCCCAGTTTATCGCCGTAACCTTCAGTTTTACCGTTTTTTACATCAATCCTTTGCCACTGCTTCGGTATTACAAAACGGGTTTTCTGAGTTCTTGCTTCAACCAAATTTTTACTTTTCAGATAGACTGGCACTTCATGCAGCAAATAATCATACGAAGTATAAGCGCTTACACTGAAACACACTAAAGCTAAGATTAATTTGAGTATTTTTGTTTTCATTTGTACATTTTAATAATAGCACACGCTCCTACAGTTCTACATCCGGCAAGTCCTTCAATTTCTTGCCATCAAAACAAAAGTAGGCTGCACCCTGGTACGCGCCGCTATCATTAACTTGATTCCTGTCCTCGAATATTTTTCGCACCAGCGGCGACAAAAACCACCGCTGCCCGCCATATTCAACTTCGCGCTCGCCAACAATTTTTGCTACAATTGTTTTATCTTTGAGAAAGACAACCTCATCGCCATTTTTGAGACCTTTCCGGTAAAAACTAAACTTTTGATTACTGTTTTTGGCTTTGGTGATTTTGTCAAATTCCGCTTCTTTATTTTTCTGCTCCGGAAAGACCACCTCGCCCTCAAACGACAGCAACAGCTGCTGTACCAAATCATAATCAAGCGCAAAAAGCTCGCTACTACCGACTCGATGCTTGGCGAATATTTCGTGCAGTAATGTTTCCTTTTCGGAATAGTCAGCCACCTCGATCGCGAACAACCGCTTCAAACCAACCACATTGTAGTAGCCATTCGCCTCGAGAAAGCGCATCCGCTCTGAGTACTGCTTGGTTTGTGTCTTGCCGATTTTGATAAGGCCTGACACTGCGGTGGTCATGACGTAGATGATGCCTTTGCTCACTTCTAGCCTCCTATTTGGTCTCTTTCGTGAAGTACTTCTTCAGCGTCACCGTATCGCCCACCCGCGCCTCGCGCGTGGTTTTGAGGTTGGTGACTATGTAACCGATTTCGCCGGTGTCCAACGACGGGTCAGGGATCATACCAGGACTGAGATGACCAACTTCCAGCGCCAGCCCATTAGCGCCAGTCGCCATCATGTGAATCGCTTCGCCTTTTTTAATCTGTCCGTCAACCACCCTGACATACAAAATCACCCCGCGGTAATCATCATAATAACTATCAAAAATCAGCGCCCGCGTCGGGTCGTCTGGCTGACCGGTTGGCGCTGGAATTCGCTCAACAATTGCTGCCAACACTTTATCAACATTCTGCCCAGTTTTGGCAGAAATATGAATAATTTCGCTTTCATCGCAGCCCAGCAAATTGATCACTTGCTTGGACACCCGCGGCACATCAGCGGCTGGTAAATCAACCTTGTTGAGTACCGGGATAATCGTCAGATCCTGCTCCATCGCCAGGTACACATTCGCCAGTGTCTGCGCCTGAATGCCTTGGCTGGCGTCAACCACCAATACCGCGCCCTCGCAGGCCTGCAGGCTGCGCGATACTTCGTAGCTAAAATCGACATGACCAGGCGTGTCGATGAGATTGAGGTCATAGACAGTCGATTGACCCGACCCATTCGCGCCGACATCTGCACAAACCCGAGAGTCAGACTGCGCTAAGCGGGTGGCAGTCGATGGGGTAGCGCCCGCTTCTGAAGAAATCTCTGATTTTTCAGAAGAAGGGGCGGATCGACTGACAGGACCCGCGTCTAGCGACCGACGTGAAGACTCTGCAAGAGTCTTCGACGATGGGAGCGGTGATGTGCCACTCACTTCCACCTCCTGATATTCATATCTCATCCGCACCGGCGCGAGCTTAATGGTGATGCCCTTTTCACGCTCCAAATCCATCGAATCCAGCAGCTGCGACTTCATCTCGCGCTTCTCCACCGTCCCCGTCATCTCCATCATCCGATCAGCCGGCGTCGATTTGCCGTGGTCGATGTGAGCAATGATGCAAAAATTGCGGATACGCTCCACCCTAACGCCTCACTCTGCCGAATAGCAACTGTCGTAGTTTTGCAACAATCGGATCCGCCTCTTCAAGCTTAAATACTTTGCTTAACGCTATATATACCGCAAAACTCACTACCACGATAACAGTAAACTTCGGAAAAACCGCCATAAAATTCATATCGCGCGACTGCAACTGTAGCATCTGTACCACAAAATAAGTCACCACACCCATAATTGCACTGGCAATCATCATAGTAATAATACTGTGTAGTGTCTTGCGATTAAAAATACCTGGTGTACGTACGTGCAATATAGTTAGCAAAATCGCAATCTCTACCACCGAGACAATCGATTGCGCCCAAGCCAAACCAAACACTCCCCAGCCGAACAGCTGCGTGAATATGATTGCCAATACAATATTTAACGATATCGTCGCTATCGAAATATACAGAGGCGTTCGCGTGTCTTGCTGCGCGTAGAACGTTCGCGCCATAATATGATAAAGCGTCCGAAAGAATATCGATATCACTAACGCACCGAGAACACTAGCAATCGCCGGCTGCCCGCCGTTCTTGATGAATGCTACTACGTAGCCACGCGCAAAGAAAGTAATCACAGCAATCGGCAAAGCCAGCCAGACAATCCAGCGGAAAACTGAGCGCAACTCTTTCTTGAAGAGGTCAACTCGCCCTTCCGCTAACCGTTCAGTCATCCGCGGAAAAGCCGCATTGCTAATAGCTACGCCGACTAGATTTACCGGCATCAAGCTCAAGCTCGACGCCTGCTGGTAAACACGCATAATTCCGTCGCCCATTCTTGACGCTAAATTAATTTCAACAATTCCATTAAAATAATCAATTCCTTGATCAATTGAGCGCGGCGGTAGAAGTTTCAAAACTTGGCGAAAACCTTTGTTACGCCAAGAAATCACTGGGCGATAGTCAAAGTTTACGCCAACCAGGCCAATTGAACTAACCACCAGCTGCAAAATTGCCCCTAATACCACGCAAAGAGCCACGCCCATAATGCCGCCCTCAAAAATTTGCCAGCCAAAGATATTAATGCCGTTAGTGAAATACTTAGCACCGACGACGATGCCTAAATTATAGATGGTTGGTGCAAGCGCCAAAAAAGTAAACCGGCCGATTGCCTGCTGCATACTCGATACTACTGTCGCAATCGCAAACAAAAACGGATTGACGGCAATTATACGCATCATACTCACCGCCAAAGCATGTCCTTGTTCGCCAAAGCCCGGGCCAACAACATAGCGCACCAGCGGGTCGGCAAAGATGATAATTAGCACGCTAGTGATTAACGTCAATACCGCAAAGAGATTCAGCAAGCTTGAACTCAGCTCCCACGCCGATCGCTTATTGCCGCTCGCCAAACGCTGATTAAACACTGGGATAAACGATACGCTCAAAGCGCCCGACACTAGCAGGAAATACATAAAATCCGGCACGGTAAACGCCGCCACATAGGCATCAGCACCCACTTTATAAGTGTCTAGGTACATGCCATTAATTAAACGATCGCGGTAAATCCCCAGCAAGCTTGACAGCATTGTCGATCCAGACAGCAGAATTGCCGCCCACTGTACTGACAATTTGCTATTCGCTTTCGCAACAACCGACCGTACTCGACTTCCTCGCCCCGCCATAGTTTATGCGTGTAGTTTTACTTCCTTTGGCAGCACCGCATCCTTCATGTATTTAGCGGCGTCTTCTTCTTCGAGAGTTTCGTTTTTGAGCAAAGCATCCTTGAGCTTTTCAAGCACTACCCGATTCTTGCTGAGTATTGTCTCGGCACGAGCCGACGCTTCCTTAATTAGCGCCTCGACCTCGTTGTCGATTTCTTGTGCTGTCGCCTCTGAATATGGCCGGTCGTGGGTAATTTTGTCAAAAACCATGCCGCCATTGTCCTCGTGGAAGACTTGGTCGCGCAGTTTCGAGCCCATGCCTTGTTCAACTATCATATTGCGGGCAACTTTAGCGGCGTGGCGCAAATCACTGCCAGCGCCAGTAGTGATACCATCATCACCGTAAATCAGCTTCTCGGCAATCCGGCCGCCCAGCGCTCGCGCTAGAATATCTTTGAACTCGTAAACATTAGTGTAACTTCTGTCTTCTGGAGGCAAGAACCACGTCACGCCGCCCGTACCGCCGCGCGGAATGATAGTGATTTTGTGTACTGGATCGCTATCTGGCAAAACATGACCAACAATGGCATGGCCAGCTTCGTGATAAGCAGTTAATTCCTTTTCATGGTCGTTCATTACTTTAGCTTTACGCTCCGGGCCGATAGCCACTTTTTCAAAAGCTTCGGTCAGGTCGTCATTCGACACTTTCTTGGAGTTGCGCCGCGCTGCGATGATTGCTGCCTCGTTAGCAATATTCGCCAAATCAGCACCGCTGGAGCCAGCCGTCTTAGCTGCTAATTTATCGAGATCGACCGTGTCGTCAGTCGGCTTATTTTTGAAATGAACTTTCAAAATAGCTTCGCGGTCTTTGCGCTCCGGCAAACTAATCGTCACGTGCCGGTCAAAGCGGCCTGGCCTGAGCAGTGCCGGATCAAGCACGTCAGCCCGGTTGGTCGCCGCGATTACAATCACATTGGTGTCCGCTTCAAAACCGTCCATCTCTACCAAAATTTGGTTCAGTGTCTGCTCGCGCTCGTCATGACCGCCGCCCATACCGCTGCCGCGTTTGCGCCCGACGGCGTCAATCTCATCGATAAAAACAATCGCCGGCGCGTTTTTCTTGGCCTTCTGGAAAAGGTCGCGCACACGGCTGGCGCCAACGCCAACAAACATTTCAACAAATTCTGAACCAGAAATCGAGAAGAAAGGCACATCCGCCTCGCCAGCTACTGCTCGCGCTAGCATCGTCTTGCCGGTACCTGGATCGCCGACTAGCAGCACGCCCTTCGGGATTTTGGCACCGAGACTTTGATATTTTTTCGGATGCTTGAGAAAGTCAACGACCTCTTGTAAGTCCTGTTTAGCATTATCGTTGCCAGCAATATCGTCAAACACCACCCGCTCTTTATCAAGGCCGTATAGCCTAGCTTTACTTTTGCCGAAGCTCATCGCCTGACTATTCTGGCCCTGCGCTTGCCGCATCATGAAGACGAACAATGCGCCTATCAGCAGCACCGGCAAAACCACCGTCATCAAAGTCAGCATCAAAGAATTATCAACTGGCGCACTATCCGAAACAACTGCACGGCCTTTTTCGTTAAGTATATTGTCTTTCAGCAGCGACGAAACCCCGCCGCCTAAGTATGTCCGCTTAGACGGCTTATTTTCACCCTTCATGGTCACCTGAAGGTCACCGCCTTGGCCTTCGATCTTGGCTACTTTGCCTTCGTTGGCGTCTCGAATCACCTGAGCGATTGGTACTTCCTGGAGCGGCTTAGCCGGCATAAATGCCGCATATAGCGACAGTCCAATCAAAACGATAATTGCCCAGAATAAACCGAGCCGAACTTTATTACTCACCTTTTGTTTACGAGGTTTAGGCATTGAAATATGTATCCTTTCGTGGTTTTATAATCAAATTCAGAATATCTCTGTAATTATACCACCTTCGCGCAGTAAGTTCGAGAGGTAATTTCTAATTGCACGCCATCGCCGACATCAATTTTGGCGCCCAGCCGCGCCGTCTTGATAGCCAGCAAAGCCCGTTGAGTACGCGGCCGAGTCAGTCGCAGTCCGCCAGTTTGCCTGGCAATATCGCTCGCTAGTAGCTCTAACGCTACGTCATCATCAATCTGCGACAAAAAATACCGCGAACCACTATTGCGCAGCGTGATCCGCTCAGTTTCGCGTTCAATATCTTTCCGTAAGGCTAGCTGTCTAGCGCGCAACTGCAATAGTCTTACAACTACGCGTTGACTAATAACACTTTTTAGTGCTTTTCTGACACGATTGCGTTGATAAAGGTCGCTTGCGTTCGTTGCGTCCTCAACCCACTCCAAGCGATGCTGCAGCGCATAATCGTACAATTGCGTCTTGGTAAAAGAAATCAGCGGACGTCTAATTCCTGTACGCGCCAACACAGCCAACCCGCGCCATCCCGTACCACGCTCAAGATTGATAGCAATCGTTTCGGCGACATCTTCAGCATGATGCGCCGTAACCAGCACCGCGCCAAACTTCTGTGCCTGTGCTAGCAAAAAGTCATACCGCTTCTGGCGCGCTAATTCTTCGCTAGCATTCGACCCGAGATTAAGCGCCGTCGAAACGAACGGTAAATTATATTTCTGCGCCAACGCTGCCACAAACCGTGCATCAGCGCGCGAAGCCTCGCCGCGGATTCCATGTTCGACATGCGCTACAATTAGCCGATGCTCTGACCGGCTCAGCATATCCAATAAACACACACTATCCACACCGCCAGAGACTGCCACTAGGTACGTCATATTACTTTTTATTATAATCCATCAGGACGCTAGCATTAATTGATACTATATGCAGTAATAAATTTTTATAAATAGCGTGTACTACCAAACGGAATCTTGGTGCGAACCGTCTCGGTATTAAGCGTACTAGCAGCGTGAATAGTCCGAGCGCCGTACCGCTGATTAATCTCGTCAATCGCCCAAGTGGTTTGCCGCTCGCGCGCTAATTCGTCGCCAAACAAACTCAGTTGATCGCTGGTGCTGTTATACAGATTATAACAATGCACGCCTATCTCGCGTATATCACCAGCCGGCGCCTGGCAGAATAGCTCTTCGGCCACGTGCCACAACGCAGCATCGCTAAACATTGGCAGCGGCGCTAAATATTTACGCTGCCAGTAATTGCCTGCGCGTCCCCAGCGTCCATTATTCAACGATAGTTTTGAGTTGCTAGCCACAACCGCCATTCGCACATAAATACCGACACCGCGCGCCGACTTGCGCTGCGAACGTAGTTTTTGTCCAACCGCCTCGACTAAATTATGTAATCGAGCGGCTATTTGCTGCCGCGGCATATTGCGCTCCTCTAGTACGTATTGGCGGCCGCATGTTTTAACATCGCTAACCAAGTCATCGACTTCCCAGCCATGTAGACGCTTATGCCACTTTTCACCATTAATACTATGAAAAGCAGCATGAAGCGCCTCTGGCGGTGATTCATACATTTGCAGCGGCGTGAAAATTCCCACCGCATTCAACCGCTGCTCATTATGCCGCGCGATTCCCGTTAGATCGCGTAAAGTTAAGCTGGATAACACCGTTTGTACATTTTGCGCCGTCACGACATCAAGCCCGTCAGGTTTGTGCAAGCTAGCCGCCATCTTGGCCCAGAAACGATTAGTGCTGATACCGATATTACAACGCATGTACGATCCTACCTCGGTACGCAATCGCTGCTTTATCTCTTTGCCGATGGCTTCTAAACCGCGCGACCGCATTGATTCGGGCGCTACTGCAAAATCAATTATGCCTTCATCAATGCTTTTCATTACCACCGCTGGACTGTAACTGTTCATAATTCGCAGCAGCTGCCGATATACCCAGCGATATTTCGGCGGGTCGCTGTCGAGCGCTACTAGCTCGGGACACAACCGTTTAGCCTGGCGATATTTCATACCAGCCCTAACACCGTAAGCTTTCGCCTCATAGCTCACAGTGATAACCGAAGTATTCTCGACCAAACGATTAACTACCGCCACTGGCCGCCCGCGCAACAGCGGCCGCGACTGCTGTTCAATGGTCGCAAAGCAGCTATTGAGATCTATATGCATAATCAGCGGTGATGTTTGTTTATGCTCCGAATTTAAGCCATCCGCGGAAAACTGCTTTTGTTGGTCAGCTGGTTCAACCATGCTCCGCCTCGCGTGTCAATCGCCAAGTCAACCGCTCGCTATCAAATTCCAGCCGATAATCAGCTTGCCCGTCCGTCACATCAAAAATATGCATCGTTCGCCGCCCTTTAGCTACTGGATGCCGCAAACCTAGCTCACTCACTTCAATCTCACGCCCATTCGGACGCCTAAACCGCCGCGGCACGCACAATTCTAAACCGCTGCCAAACGTCGCAATAACCTCTAATCGTTCATTTAATTCTAGCTCATCGTTCACGGCAAAATTATAGCACAGAATAGCAAACCGCCCTTGACACAGAAGGGCGGCTCACTAGAGAAGTACGGGAAATATTTCTCAAAGCATATTGTCCGCCAGCTTCATTAAATTATCCTTAAAAAGCCTAGCTTGCCACCGATTACTGTTATCTGCTATAATCTACAGTGCTTTACTCTTGCGGCACTGTAGCTCAGTTGGTTAGAGCGTAGGACTCATAAGCCTAAGGTCACTGGTTCGATCCCAGTCAGTGCTACCAAAGAAAGCTCCCCGCCTTTGCTGCGGGGATTTTTCTTTGCGCTTAAACCGCCGCTAAAACGCAAAATCTTCAACTTCCAGCAGATCATTACGGCGATTAATAAATTCTCGCAGTTCTACCGTTGTACGCGGCCGATTCCAGGTGGCATTCTCGTTGTGTAATGAGTTATTTGATTCGGTGACTTCCATTTTTATTTTCCTTTTTTGTATAAGTTAATTACTTATATTTTTAGTATAACACAAACTTGCTAAAAAAGCAATACCTTTTTACAAAATCTTTTGACTTCGCCAGACCGCTTATGGTATAAATAAGATAAGGATTATCAAGACAAACATGAATACTCTCATCGCTGTTAGCATCATCGCCCTGGCAGGACTTATCCACGCTAGCTTTCAGTTGAGCGTTAGTATGGCTACGTCCCTATCGGGGCACGCCTTAGGACGCAAGCTAGCCGCTCGGCGCACGTTACGGCTGCTATTCAGCTTTGTAGCTGGCGCCTTCACTATGACGCTTTTGTGCGTTAGTTTCGCTAGCTATGCTATCGGTGTATTCGCGCCGCACAGTAGTTTGTTGTGGATCACTTTGACTGCCGGTCTGATGATCGTTGGCTTGGCGGTTATCCTTTTTTACTATCGTAAAACCGAAGGTACTGAGCTATGGATTTCACGCAGTTTTGCCCGATTCTTGCGTAAACGCACCGCCAAAGCCAGCCTTGCCGCCGAAGCGTTTAGTCTAGGATTGACTAGCGTTGTTGCAGAACTACTATTTACTATCGTGCCAATCATTACCGCAGCCTGCGCCATCATCGGGCTGCCGCCGATTTGGCAAATCGTTGGCGCAGCAGGTTATACGCTAGCTGCTTCGCTCGGATTACTCATCGTCGCCCTATTGATTGGCAGCGGACGCCAACTGAGCCGCATCCAGCGCTGGCGCGAACAAAACAAATACTTTTTACAATTCGCTGCCGGTCTGGGTTTGATTATCCTTGGTTTTTATATATACGTTAATACTGTTTCCGACTTAATCATTCAGGTGAACGCTGTATGAAAGTTACCGTTTTCAAACGAGGCAAGCGCCCGCCAGAAGATTTCGATGCCAAAAAGCTGCGCGCTAGCCTGTACGCCGCCTGCCTTAGTGCTAAAAGCCCCGAAGGGTTAGCTCGCAATTTAGCCGATCAAGCTGCTCGCGAGGTCGAAGCTTGGAGCGGCCAAAAATCAGATATCACCACCACCGATATTCGCGCGCAAGCTGGACGATTTCTAGAACATAATCATCCTGATGCAGCATATTTATATAAACACCACAAAAAAATGATGTAGGAGACATGAATGGCGAAGAGACACAATAAATTTGATTACGATTTAATAGTTATCGGTAGCGGAGCTGGCGGATCAGCCGCTGCTACTATCGCCGCTCGCAACGGTGCACGCGTAGCAATTATCGAGGAAGATACCTTCGGCGGCGATTCGCCTAACTGGAGCGATGTACCAACCAACGCCTTATTACACGTCGCGCACCTCTATGATCAAGCACGCCACGGCGCTAAGTTCGGCCTACGTTCTAACACGCTTGGCTACAATTATCCGAGTATCCGCGCCTGGAAAGACCTCGCCGTCAAGCGAACTGGGGCTGCTGGTAATCGCAAATTTTACGAAAACCAAGGCATTACTACCTATACTGGACATGCTCACTTTCTATCACCCAATGAAATTTCCGTTCGTCGCAAGCACATCAGCGCCGAAAGATTCCTGGTCGCTACGGGTTCGCACTGGGTAGCACCAGAAGTACCAGGATTAGACGAAATCCCATTTTTGACAGCGCGCACTATTCTGGAGTCGATGCGTCCACCAAAGAGTCTTTACATCATAGGTGCTGGCAGTGTTGGCGTCGAGATCGCGCAGCTGATGGCTACTTTCGGTACTAGGGTTTATTTGACTGATATCGCTGCCCGCATTTTACCAAAAGAAGACGAAGAAGTTGGCGAGCTGCTAGAAGCCTACCTCAAGAAGCATAAAGGCATTACGTCATTGACGCAAACACGAACAGTCGCAGCAGTCAAAGACGGACTCGGCTACCGCGTATCATTCCTGCGCGGCGGCGTCGAAAAGTCGGTACGCGTCGAGGATATCTTGGTGGCGACTGGACGTCGGCCAAACCTTGATTTAGGACTAGAGAACGCCAGCGTCCAATACGACCCAACTGGCATCCATGTTAATGAATATTTACAGACAAGCGCACGCCACATTTATGCAGCTGGGGATATTATCGGCAACTCTGAGCACACGCATACTGCACTGCTAGAATCGCGGATTGCTGCTCATAACCTTTTTTCGAAAAATCAAATCGCGCCAGATTATACTGCTACACCGCGGACAACTTTCACCTTTCCGGAGGTATCTTCTGTCGGCCTGACCGAAGACGATTGTATCAAACGCGACCTCAAAATCAAAAAAGCCATAGCACCGCTATCAATCATCGGACGCTCAAATACCAGCGATTTCCGCGACGGCTTCGTCAAACTAGTATGCGACAAGAAAGGCGTTATAGCTGGCGGTACTATAGTCGCACCGAATGCTAGCGATAGTATCCACGAAATCGCCCTAGCTGTGCGGCACGGCCTAACCGCCAAAGATCTTGCAGACACGCCGCACGTTTTCTTGAGCTGGAGTGAAGCTGTTCGAGTCGCTGCTAGCAAATTAGCTTAAACCAGTCAGTTAACCAATAAAAAAGCTCAACCAAAAGTTGAGCTTTTTTCTTGGTAGCGGGGGCTGGATTTGAACCAGCGACCTCTTGGTTATGAGCCAAGCGAGCTGACCAGGCTGCTCCACCCCGCGATACGGGTACTATTATAGCAAACTACGTATCACTTCTGCAAGCGAGAAGCAGCAGTTTTGCCAGTCAGAAAATCAATCCATTGTTGGAAGTTTGACTTGTGCACGGCAGGCGTATTGTTGCGTGGAGCTGTTTTAACATAAGATGAGCTATCGTCCTGGCTGTCGAGAGATTTCACTGCAGCGCTATTCTCTGGCAGTATTAGCTGCTTCTCGCCAGGATCTGCCAGACCTAACTTGCTGCGCGCTTCTAGCTCTTTATATTCAGCGCTCTTATAATAATTTTGTTCGTATTTCAGCGTCTCTACTTCTAGCTGTGCCAGCCGTAATTGTTGTTTTCTTTCGTCAAGCGCTCGTTGGGCGCTAAAGTTCGTCTGGATCGTCGACATTGTACCCATCACCCAGCTAATCGCAATGATAATCGCCAACAACAGCACCAATCCATTAAAGTTCGCGTAATTGAACCAGATATAATGCAGTTGTTGGCGTAATCTTTCAACAAGTTTCATCTATCAACTATTATAAACCATGAGCGGTAAATCGAGATAGCGAGATAAAACGACTCTTACTGGCGACGGCGGATGATAGCGTATACGCCGGCAGCGCCGCCTAGCACCAGCACACCGGCGCCGATAATATAACCGTATAGGCTATCGCCAGTTTCAGATAAGCGTCCGCCGTTAGCGGTAGCCCTGCCATTCTTCGCTGGAGCTCCAGGTTGATTGCCACCATTAGCTGGCGTAGTATTATTCTCCGACCGCTCATAAATTATAACCGGATCGTCGATAACACCGTTAGCAGTTTTATCCGTGTCGCCAAAGCCACCATCGGTAATTGAGTATTCAACAATAGTGCGTTTGCCATCGACTGATGTTTTGAATGCGACTTTCTCGGTAATATCGGTAGCATTAGCGCCATTAATACTGTACTTGATTACTTTTAGGCGATTAACTTTGTAGATACGTGATAATTCGAGAGTAATTTTGGTGGTATACCCAACCGCTGGCTGCGCGTGCCCGTCACAGTTGATTGTAAACTTGGCCGAGCCCTGCATCTGATAGCCAGTCGGAATATTTTTCGGCTGCCCTACCGCGGTAGCGTTTTTGATGTTGTAGCATTTATCGCCTGAGGTAGACAGCGTAATATTGGTATTGTTTGCTTGGCGAATTGTTTGCTTATTGACAAAGGTTTGGACAACAATCGCGTCTAGGCGTGCCTGAAGGCTTGTCTTAACGGCTTGATCCTGTACTTTATCGACTAGTGTTAGCGCATGCGCTATAGACTGAGCAGTTTTCTGGCTTTCAGCATCGGCAACAGCTGCCTGGGCGGCCGCCTGGGCGTCAGCTTCTTTCTTCTGAGCGGCAGTAATTGCCGAATTGAGCTGTTGTATCGCGGAACTAATATCAGCTGGCGTCGAGCTAGCAGCGGCCTCAACGTTCTTGGCATGCTGCAAAGCAGATTTGACTGCAGGATCGTTTCGGATATACGCTGGCTGCGCTTCCGCCCGAGCAATCACGTCGCGCAAAGTAGTCTTGTCTGGCCGCAAGGCATCGAGAGCTGCTTGCAACTCCGACGCCGCCGCTTGCAGTCGCATTACTGATACTGAAGCATCATTGTAGACTTGTTTAGCTTGCTTAATTTTAGCCTTTAGCGCATTGACAGTGTCAGCACTCATACCAGTCGTATCGACAGCCTCAGCTTTAGTAATAAGTGTGGCAAGCGTTTGTTTAGCATTGCTAAGCTGCTGCGATACAGCATCAAGACGCGCCTGCAGAGCAGACTTAACCGACGCGTCCTGGACAGCGTCAACGAGAGTTTGAGCCGCCGTTATCGACTGCGCCGTTTTAGCACCTTCTGCTGCCGCAACCGCATTGGCAGCAGCTGTTTGAGCATCAGTTTCTTTCTTTTTAGCAGCATTAATTGCCGACTTCAAATTATTGACAGCTGTGTTAACTTCTGCTGGCGTTGGATTAGCCGCAGCATAAACATTCTTAGCGTGTTGCAGGGCAGTTTTAACCGCTGAATCGTTCTTGATATAAACTGGTTCTTTGTCAGCATCCGCTATAGCTTTGGCTAGCGCTGTCTTATCGGTTTTGAGATTATCAAGAGCTGATTGCAGTTTGATTTTAGCCTCAGTGAGCTGCGCCACAGTTGACTCTTGGTCGTTATTGACTGCTTTAGCTGCAGCAATTGCGGTATTCAAAGCAGCAACAGTCTCGGCCGCTAGACCATCCGTCGGCGTGTTCTTCGCCTTGTCAATCAATTTCGATAAGGCTGTCCGCGCATCGGTAATTTCCTGTTTGACGGCGTTGAGCTCATCTTGCATCGCTGATTTCTTGTCTGTGTCCTGAACGTGCGCTAAAAGTGCCTCTGCAGCGCGAATATCAGCAGGCGACTTACTGTTTTTTGCCTTATCAACCGCTGTCCGTGCGGCCGCTTGAGCTGCCGTTTCTTTGGCTATTGCGGCGTCAAGCGCTTGCTTGAGGTCATTTGTCGCTTGGCTAATTTCGGCAGGTGTCGGATTTGGTTTAGCAACAACGTTTTTCGCAGCTGACAGCGCACTGGCTACCGCCGCATCTGCTTTGATATAATCTGCAGAGTTATTCGCGCGATCTATTTGCGCTTGGAGCTGAGCTTTATCAGCTTTTGGCAGCGTTGCAGACACTGTTAGCTGACCGTTGAATTGGGCGGTAGCAGCGCCAACTGTAACATTCTTAGTCCAAGTTGCCGACAACTCATGAGCATTATTATCATAAATTGGCGAGACAATTTTGACACGACCAGCCCCATCATTAGCCAAATCAGCGCTGTTGGTTATAGCAACAGCCGTACCCGATATATCTTTGAGCGGCGATGCAAACGGCGTTGTACTCGTACTCATACGGATACGCTGATTAGAAACGTCAAGCTTAGTTAATTTAGTTAAGCGGCCCGCAAACGACATATCGCTAATATTACTGCGGTCTGCTTGCAGTGACGTTAATTGCGTCATCGCGCCAATACTATTCAGATCGCTATTAGTTAACGAAATTGACGATACTTGGAGAGTCGTTACTTTAGTAAGTTGCTTTAGAACTTCGCTATGCACTAGCTGCGGCGTACCATTATCAGCACCAGACAACTGCAATGTCGTCAAGGTGCCCGCACTCTTGGCAAAATCAGAAATATCAAACGCTGTCGATTTACTATCTACACTTACTTGTGTCAAATGCGTCAGATTAGCTAGCGGCTTGGTCGAAGCAATCGGATTACCAGACGCTAAAAGTACGCTTAGGTTAGCCAAATGCGCCAACGGTTCGATCGACGCGACTTTGTTATTTGTCATTGTCAACTTGGTCAATTTTGCTAACGATGACAAAGGCGCCAAATCAGCAACTTCGTTATTGTCGATCTTCAACTCTTGTAAATTAGTTGCCTTCTCGAGACCTGTTAGATTTTTGACTTTGACACCGCCATCTACGGTAAGTTGCGTCAACTGAGCTAGCTCGTCCACTGTGATATCCTGAGTGCTCGGACGATTGCTGTCAAGCGTTTTATTGATAGCCGCCTTGAGGCCAGCATCAGGAATATTGACAGTTACTGGAGGTGTCGGCGGAGTCTGCCCGCCCGTGGCATCCATCAGCACATTAACCAGAGCACCAGCATTTACCGGTACGCCAGCTTTAACAGTTTTGCCTGTTGGGTCAATCGCTTGCGCTACGTCGCTTGATAACGGTTTACCCTTGTTGATAGCTGGGCTACCTGGTTTGAGATTGTAATTGCTCTTTTTGTAGTCGTTATTATTTGCTGCTTCTTTCACGAAATACGGATTATTTGCTCGCGAGCCAAAAGTATCAAGCGAATGCACATCGCGGCCGTCAATTGAGTTCGATAATTTTGGATTATTCGCAATATCAGAAGCTCTGCTTATAACTGTATCAGTCTTTGAAGGAAGCTGTTTGAAATCCCACACCGACAAATTTATATCGTCTGACTCGTTACGGTAATATACGTTATAATCAAACCCTTTGAGCATATCGTTAGCATCGACATATGGTCTATTTTGATCGTTCTGAGCTCCTTCGACACGCAGTGAATACGCGCGTTGATAATTACCACCAGAAAGATCCTCTGCTCGAGCTAATGGCCGTGAAGATATAATGTTGTTATACAATTCAACGCCCGAAGTATTCCAATCTAGACCCAATCCCTGCGACCAGCTTTCGTTAGCTACACAGGACCCGCCTTTCCAATAATTACACCCGTCAATACGACTATCTTCAAATATGTATATTGGCCGATAAGTGCGAGATATGGTATTGTTATACACCTTAACATCATCGCTACCAGCTACACGAATACCCGTACCGGAACTTTCGATTATAGTAGAGGCAATTATACCATTACCAGAAACCTCATACATGATAGCAAGCGGAGAATTAGTAAAGAAGTTGCCAACGATTTTCGTTTCTGCACAACCCTCGTCGCACCAAAAGCCAATCATACCTTCGTTATTGGCGTTGGCAGCAGTAGAATACGCTTTAGTGTCGCGAGAATAATCAACAATATTATTGCGGAATGTGAAATTTCGCGTATGCGTAACTTTGATATCAGCCATCGTACAATAAGCTCCACAGCCAATCGTCAAGAAACCTTCCGCGTTGTTGCCATATAATTCACCGTTAGTAAATACTGTGTTGTGAGATTTGTTAGCCCCAACTCCCGAGCCGCCATTATCTATCGCCTTTACGCCGCGCGCCGTCGACGATTCTGCTTTGTTAAAGAACAGGCCTTGGCTTGCACTTTGAGTGACAATCATATCTTGAACTAGCGAGCCAGATCCATTAATACTCACCGCAGTTGGACCCGAATAAACCCCTCTCTCAGCGGCGGGATCGTAAGGATCCTGAAAACCCCAAACCTGAACAGGCGAATATTGAGCAACGTTAATGCCTTTCACGGAGACGTTTTTGCCAGTACTAGTGAAAGCTCGCGCCCGCTCTGATATCTCGGTTACGCCGCTAGCTGGATTCTTGCCAATATAATAAGATATCGCATCTTGCTGGCCAATATTATAGCCGTCTGCATTATTGTTAGGGGTTTTGAGCGTAGTAGGAGTGTTGTCTTCTACATAAAAAGTATTACTACCAGGCGTTACCTCTGCTTTGGTTTTAACCTGCTTTAGCGGCTCGTCGTTAATGAAAACCTGTTCTGGGTAGGCCGCGGCACCTTCAACGCTTGGATTGGCATTTGTGGTACAAACATGACAGAAGTTGTGATAATTCCCAGTTGTTTTCCATATGCCATTTTCACTAGTCCATGAATTTACGACATCACTGCCCTTTAGCCAAACTTCTGCCCCCGGCGCCGCTTGAATAGTCACATTATCGCCAGAGATGAAAAAATGCGGTTCACGATAAATACCTGACTTCGCGACTACTGTGCCGCCACTACCAACTGAGTCGAGAGCTTTCCTAAATGTAGCGTACGGCGAACCCTCGGAACCATTACCTGAGGTGTCGTTGCCATTCGGCGCTACCCACGCGACATTGCTCGTTGGGACGGTGTAATTGGTTTTAATAAAAGAGTACTTTTTGTTAAGCTGCGACGCCTGAGCTCGCGGCAAATTCACCAGCACCAAACTTAGTGCCACGATGAATACAGTTATTCCAACGCCAATACGGCGATATTTATATTTGATATTTCTCCTGTGTATTTTCATATACTCCTACCTCATTTGGATTATATACTTGACATAGTAGCATAAGCAAATCGAGCCAGTCAACAAATAATCTGTACGTCGCAATGATTTTACGTTATAATATCAGCAATGGGGGCGTAGCTCAGGGGTTAGAGCAGCGGGCTCATAACCTGTTGGTCGTTGGTTCGATCCCAACCGCCCCCACCACCATAATCAACCACAGAGATCAAAAAACCTCCCTTAGGGTAATCGGGAGGTAATTTTGTGCACCTGTTTGTTTACATATCTAGAGTAGCAAACTTACTATCTAAACGCAAGCACTTCGCCACTACAAAAACCCTCAGCTGACAAGCCGAGGGTTTTAAAAAACAGCAAAATTTATTTCTTCTTAGAAACTGTCAGAAAGCCATTGCGCGGGTTTTCTTTCACGACGCGATCCTCTGGCAAATCGCACGGCTCGCCTTTTTCGTTTTTCTCTACCTTGGTGAAAAAGTAGATGGTTTGCGGTTTACCGCCGCGAAGTGTAACTTCAGTTTTGTGTAGATAATAAGTGACGCCCTTTGAATTCGTGTGCTTGTAAGCCATTGTTTTATACCTCCTATTAGTATTGGTTTACATCTGTTAGCTTATCGTAACCTGCATTGAGTGTCAACACTTTGCACCCCTAGCTGTACCAGTCAAGCAGCTCGATATTTATAGCGCAATAATAGGTGTAATATTACAAGGCTAATCAAACGCAGTACTATAACTACCAAAATCACTACCGCCAAAACTATTGACCAGCCAGCAAAATCAGGCGTCCAAAGCGGCGACGTATATTCGTGGCGGTATAGTTCAGCATTAGGCAGCTCTGGATCCTTAATCGTATCAGAAGTAGGATACTTTGACAGCTCGTTAACAAAGCATTGAATATAAGCCATCGACCAGCCACTATATTGCGGATGACAAACCGCCTCGGCCTGAGCGTGAACTCTCGCGTTCTCGGACGACGCCGCCGAAGCTTTCTGGATAGCTGCCTGCGAGTCGCGTTCATACTGATGCTGCAAATAAATCACGCCGCTGCTGGCATTCATATGTGTAGTTGAATAACGCTGTAAATCTTGCAGGCGATTAAATATTTGTGTTTCGTTGCCTGATTTATCAGCGGTTGCCACAGCGCTACGGCGTTGTATCATACCAACATTATTGATACGCAAAAAAGTTGCCGCTACAAAACACACCAGTACAAACAAAATCAATAATTGCCAGGTCTTGACTCGCTCAAGACGCCGAAGATTTCGCCTCGCCGCGCGTTTATCAGCCATTATTCCCGCCCTTCATTACTTAATAGTATACCACGAGCAGCTTGATTGCGTTATAGTAGAAGTATGAATATTTATTTCTCTGGTATTGGTGGCGTCGCTATCGGACCGTTGGCTGAGCTAGCTCATGACGCCGGACATAGCGTACAAGGCTCGGACGCGCACTCGAGTCTAGAAACTAGCGAGTTAATGCAGCGCGGCATCGTCGTCACTAATGACCAGTCTGGCGATTACCTAGAATACTGCCATAAGCAGCGCCGTATCGACTGGCTCGTTTACACCGCCGCCTTGCCCGCTGACCACCCAGAACTAGTGAGAGCGCAAAAATTAGGCATTTACACAGCCAAGCGCGACGAGCTGCTGCGCTACATTATGAGCGAGAAGAATCTCAAGATGATCGCTATTGCTGGCACTCACGGCAAAACAACAACTACCGGTATGATGATTTGGGTGCTGCGCCAACTCGGCGTCCCAATCAGTTATTCAATTGGCACCACTATCAGTTTTGGTCCAAGCGGGCACTATGCGCCGAATAGCGAGTATTTCATATACGAGTGCGATGAATTCGATCGCAACTTCTTGCATTTCAGCCCATACCTTTCGCTGATTACTTCTATAGATTACGATCATCCTGATACGTACCCAACTCAAGCCGCTTATACCAGAGCTTTCCAACAATTTCTCGGACAAAGCGAACTATCTATTCTCTGGAAGAAGGACACCCTTACCGGTCTAGAACCAGTTAATAAATCTTGGGTGCTCAAAGACGAGGAAGTTAAAAGTTTTCGCATTCCAGGCTGGCATAATCGAGCCAACGCCACACTGGTTGCCAAAGCCTGCGAGCGGCTAAAGCTAGGTAATCCTGATATCGTGAAGGTTGCCGTAGAGAACTTCCCTGGTACACAACGACGATTTGAACGCTTGGCGCCTGGACTGTACTCTGATTATGGCCACCATCCAGCCGAAATATATGCTACGCTGCAAATGGCGCACGAGATATCCCGTGAAGTAACTCTCGTTTACCAGCCGCACCAAAATGTCCGCCAGCATGAAATTCAATCAATGTACACAAATGAGGTTTTTCGCTACGCTGACAGCGTATATTGGCTGCCGACATATTTGACGCGCGAGAATCCGGACTTACCGATACTGACGCCTGCAGACTTAACCAAGAACCTCACCCGCCCCGAAGTACATATTGCCAGCCTCAACGATGATTTGTGGAAGTCTATCATGCTTGACCGCGAGTTAGGCAAATTAGTACTCTGTATGGGCGCTGGCACCATTGACGAGTGGCTGCGGCAGCATCTGAAGATTTAGAGTTTTACCGATTATCGCCGCTGCCATGCAGCTGTCTGCGCTGCTGGCGGCTGGCTAGTTTTTCGTTATTAAGCCGCGCCACCTCTTCCAAGCTAGACCCAAGCAAATGCGCCGCCGAGTTAACGTACCACAGCACGTCGCCCAATTCTTTGATAATTTCTGCGCGATCATCGGCAGTTAGTTTGCCTTGCTTATCGCGGATTAGTTTTTTGAACTTTTCCATCACCTCGCCCGACTCGCCAGCCAAACCTAGTATTTGCGCCATCAAATCAGCGCTGATATCGCCGTAGGCGTGATCGCTCGTCAGCGTTGAAATAGCTTTTTGCGAATAATCTTGAAAATTCATGTTCCCCCTATCTATTGTTTGTATTATAGCAATAATTGCTATCTTGCACTATTCAGCGTAATCCTGATTATCCGGCTGGCCGTATATCTCTAAGAGAACAACCAGTCTACCCATTTCCTTTCGACGCTCTGAGTCTAGTAAGATTTCTTTGATTTTCTCTAGAAACTCTGGGTCTCGTAAGACTTCTTTGGTGTATTCATCAATAATTTTGCGAAGAATACTACCTATAGTCTCTTCTCCTTCGCTCATCAGTACTTCTTTGCACAAGACATCAAACTGTTCCCCAAGCACACCGCGAATCGAAAGAGTACGCGCACTTTCGCCCGTCAAGACACTTACACTTGAGTCTTTACTACCCGAATCAAATCTTTCAATATTTGCCATAAAATTCTCCTTTCGTTACCAGCAAATCATATCGTACCGTTGCTGCCGATTCCAGGCAAACTGGCTGATTTTTTATGACAATTTTATACTTTATGCTATATTACAGATATGGATTTTTCTATTATCGGTTTGTCTACTCGTGACAAACGCGTATATGAAGCGCTGCTGGCAATTCCCAATAGTTCGCTGCGAGCCATCGCAGAAACCACAAATATCAACCGCGGCAGCGTCTATGAATCTATCAAAAGCCTGCGCGCAGCCGGACTTGTCAACAGCGTTACTAAGGGCAAGCAGCTGCGCTACCGCGCCGAGGATCCAGCCGTCTTGGCAGAAATTTTACGTGAGAAGCAGCAAGCTTTACGGGTAGCCAACCAGCAACTTGATCAATACATTGTCCGCCTGCGAACCGCAAACAAAATCGCCGAAACCCGGCATATGGCAGCATTTTACGAGGGCGACGAAGGCTTGGCAAATATTTTGCGCGATATATTAAGTACTTGCCGCCTGCGAAAGGTTAACCTATACCGCGTAATTTCTTCGCCGCGCGTCAGCCGCTATCTGTACAACAACTTTCCGAATTTTAGCCGCGAACGCGCCAAACGAAATCTACGAGTACGCGTCTTGCGCTACGCCAAGCCCCTGCGCATAACGACAGGCTTAGCGGATAGCCGCTACTTAGCCGGACCAAAACTAGATGACGGCTGTTACACAATATTGTATGCCAGTAAAATGGCTATTATTACTCTGGACAAATATAACTCTATGCACGGAGTAATTATCGACAACGCCAGCCTAGCCTCGGTGCAAACGCGCCTGTTTGACATTGCTTGGCAGGGTGCTAGCGAGGGCTAACCCGCTTCCACTGGCACGATAACACAGCATCAACGCGTAGCCTTCACAAAATTAATCGCCTTGCCCTCGTTCAGCCATCGCTGCTCGTATGTCGTCATGATTTTGTATTCGTCGTCCAGAGATGATTCATGCAGGTCGAAACTCAGTTCTGCAATTTGCCATTTCTCTGCCACCAATTGCTCCAAACTCCAACAAAAAAAGTCGCGGTCGTCATGCTTGAAAAGCAGCTCGCCGCCAGGCTGCAATAATTGCGCGTAACGGCACAAAAAATACGGATGCGTCAACCGCCGCCCGGCAGCGCGCTTCTTCGGAAACGGGTCGGGAAAAGTCACCCAAATATTCGCTAGCGTCGACAAAGCGAATAAATCGCCAACTTGGTCGGCGCGCGCCCGGATAAAATAGATATTTTTTAAGCCTCGCTCTAGCGCAATGTAAGCGCCTTTTTGCAAACGGTCAGCCTTAACGTCAATCGCCGCAAACAGCTTATCTGGATAACGCGCTGCCAATTCGACGCTAAACAAACCAGTACCAGCGCCAATCTCCAGCCTGGAGACGCCCGGCTGGTGCTGCTGGTAAAAATCGCGCCATTCGTCAAACTCAAAGCAATTCTCGGCGTTATGAAACTTGGCAAATTTGTATTTTTTGCGCTTGCGAACAATAACAAAATCGTCAGGATTGAGCAGTTCGCTCACTAGTTTGAAGCCTCTCCGCTTGGTGCTGTTCCCGATGAACGTTCATTAAAGACTTGAATTGAACTATCTGATAATGCCTCGCCACCAAAACTGGTCGATGCAGCCGCACGTTTGGCGTGTTTGTCGTATACATTTTTAAAATCTTTGATAGTTTTTTGATCAATCTCCCCTTGCGCCGAGAAACCTTTTTCAGTTTCTTCGCTAGCGCCAGCTTGCTTCTGCACAGAGCTAAAACCTGGGCGGCTCAAATCGACTTGTGCTGCGCCGCTAGTATTATACATCTCTAAAGCTACCGCCACCATGACGAGCGATATTATAATTACACAGACCAGCATAGCCGCAAAGCCGCACCGCTGACAAATATGATCAGCCCGCTTTTTCAGGCGAGCACGAGCGTGAAGTCTAGTCATTACTACCTCCTTGACTACTCAAACCCGTTTTTGACAAATCTAATTTGTCGATTTGTGAGCTATATTGCTTAATTAGCTTTTCGAGTTCGACTACTGCTTTTCGTACATCACCGCGATAATAACGCGCTCGTTCAATATCCATATAAAAGTCTGCTGGCTTATCTTGGCAATCCGTCTGGGCTATATGCGACATTATCTGCTCGTAACGCTGATAAGAGTTGCGAAATTGTCCGATTTGATGGTCG
Source organism: uncultured Candidatus Saccharibacteria bacterium (assembly GCA_963531145.1). GTDB lineage: Bacteria > Patescibacteriota > Saccharimonadia > Saccharimonadales > Saccharimonadaceae > Saccharimonas. The sequence continues at coordinate 2,927 of CAUSEX010000011.1, read as the reverse complement.
AAATCGACGGTTGTCTTGGTTAAGTCGATGCCGTTGAGCTTATTGAGAGCAATACGGCTATTCATCGGCGCCATCAGTTTGGTAGAAATTGCATCATATTCGCGGCCGAGGTTGATGCGCACCAAAGCGTCGTTAGCACGAATACGCTCCAAAACAGCTTTGGTCGTCGCACAATTACTGCGCACCAAATTAAGCTGCCGCTCAGTCAATAGAGTCATAGTTGGACCTTCGGCGCTAACCGTTGGAGCACAAGCGACATAGATTAACGCACACAATATAATAAGGCTTCTTTTCATTACGTATTATTATGGCGAAATATTCCCAGACGGTCAAGTCTACGTGTTAAGCTGCTAATTTATAACCTGCAAGTCACCTGCACCAACCCGACGCTAATTTACATCTTTAATACTAAAACCAAACTTACTGGCGACAAGTGTAATATCCGGCTTGCCAAACTCGTCTGCTAGCGCCTGAAATTTGGCTTGTTTATCGCTGCCAAATTTTTGCACCAGATTATAATACCATTCAAACGTGCAAAAATATGGCGGCTCTTTGGGCGGTTTGCTTTTGGAATGAAATTTGTCGGCGTACATTAGCAGTCGCTCCTCGGGCGTGTTAGCGGTATAGTCGGCTGTCCAAAAGCTGCGCCGCAATTGTGTCAACCACTTGGCAGTGAGTGTAAATCAAAGCAAAATCAGTATCAGTTTTGGCGTATTTTTTGTGTAAGTTTTTGATTTGAGTATCGGTTGGTAGTTTCGTTTTAATCATATACTTATTTCGCAGACCAGTCTATTTATCAAATTTTAATTCCGCAAGTTTCTCGATGTCTATACCGATATTCCGGTATAAATCAGAGGTGCTTTTCGTTATCAAATCGCTCTCAGCAAAACCAAGCAGCGCTGCCGTTTTTACCACTTCCGCTACGCTGTTCGCTTCTATTTCGACATATGGCTTTAACTTAGGCCAGCGGTCGATGACAACCTGAACGCCGTCAAGGTCGTATTCTTGGCGTTTGTTTTCTTGATAACCACGCGGTTTGATGCCGATTTTTGCTAATATTTCCAGTGTCGTTTCCATATCAGACACTTCAACTTCCCACTCATGAGTACCATCAATAGTGTCGGCAGTTATTTCTTTGACGGTCAAAGTCGCCTGTTTCCCATCAGAGCGCAACCGCACCCAGCGATCTGGCTTAGCTGGAATCGTATCAAATACGTAACGGCAAAAATTGTAATTACCGACCTCCTTAGCGCCGAGATTTGTCAACTTTTCTGTGATATCAGCGGGATCGACATCATATATTTTTGCTTCGTATTCTATGTTTGACACGAAAATCCTTTTAAATCCTCACATCGCCGTCTAAACTAACATAATTCTTAGCGCCGCTGCGGTACATGGCGGAAGGTCTATTTTTGTCATCAAACTCATATTTCATCAGCTCGCCAAAATAACTAAAATGATTACCTTTCGCAATTTTTAAGGTGGTGTCATCGACTATTTCCAGCTCTTCAGCCATTTTGAATGGCTGCCAATCATTAGACCATAAACCCCTCAACCCTTTTTCCGTATCAACAACTTCATACACTCCGTAATCGTTAACGAACCGCGCTTCAAACTTTCGACGGTTTTTATCAGAAGCGTCACCAAATTGATCAATAATTCCTAATATCGAATTTGCAACTATTCCTGGCGCTGTATCATACGCGTTCGCCAACACCGAAACAGTTATTCCGTCGTCTATCCGCGACCAGGTGCGGCCGACAAATCCTGGATAACCGCCGCTATGACCGACGAGCTGCTTACCGTCTTTGGCTTTTACGGCATCGATGCCCAATCCGTAACTTCCTGCATTTGCTTCGTCAGCGACTTGCCACGATGGGCGCTGCATTTCCCGTTTGGAAGCATCGCTCAATAGTTTGCTTGAGCCAATTTGCAGAGCAGCAAAGAATTTTACCAAGTCATGTGCTGTTGAGCAAAATCCTGTGGCTGGCTGCAATACGCCAGTTGTAACGTGTTGAAAGGGCCGACGCTGCTGACGCAAATCAAACCTACTGTAGCCAGTAGCCATACGAAGTTCTGGCGAATATTCCGTGGTGGTTTGAGCTAAGTCAAGCGGCATGATGATGTTTTCTGCCATAAAATCAGCGTACGATTTGCCGCTGACTTGTTCAATCACCAAACCCAGCAAGCCAAAACCAAAATTGGAATACTTGAACTCAGAATTTGGTTCAAATACCAGCTGCGATTGCATAATCTGCTTCTTGAATTCGTCTTTATCTGGAAATTCTCCTTGAAACTGCCAAAAGCCTGACGCCTGGCCGTCGCGAATTACGCCCGCCGAGTGACTCAATAATTGACGCAAGGTTACGTCGTGCCAACGTTGGTCGCTGTGCTGTGCCAACCACGGTAGGTGCGTCGTAACTGAATCATCAATACGCAACTTGCCGCGCTCCTGCAGCTGCATCACGGCCGTGGCGGTAAAGGTTTTTGATTGCGAAGCAACGTGAAAGAGATGGTTGGTTGTTAATTTCTCATTATTTTCTATATTTGCCAGACCGTAGGCTTGATTAAAAACCACCTCGCCGTCTTTGGCTATCGCAACCGTAAATCCTGGCCAGCGCGCCCACTGGCTGCGCAGCGTTAGCCATGAGTCAGTGAACTTTAGCGTTCGTTTAGGAATTGATTTCATAGCTTATTTACACCTCCTCAGATATACATTCCTTATGGCCACCACCTCAGCACAAAATCCCGGTAGCCTGGCGCAATTTTGTCAGTAGCTTCGACTTCTGTTCGCGTCAGCCAAACTATACGTTCCTCGCCGCCATCACACGCTCGGTCCGGTATTTCGATGTTACCGTCAACCATAGCCGTGTAGCCAAGAATAATTTTATGGTCTTCGACAGCACTACCTCGCGGATAGCGCATAT
>CAUSEX010000010.1:0-27639 GCA_963531145.1 uncultured Candidatus Saccharibacteria bacterium | reverse complement strand
AGTTACTAACGTGAAAAATCCAGAAAATAATAATAAATATTGCCAGTGATCTTTGTAAAAATGTACTTGCCCGAAAGCAGTATAACGCGAATAAACCGTAATCTCGCTGGGCGTAATCTGCATAGACACGGCAATTGAACAAACTATATCTAAAATTAGCATCGCTACGAGAAAAAGAACAAGAGTCCTATTCTTGAGAACGCCTAATAACGACTTAATGATTTCGCTTTTCATAACTTATAAACTATGGAGCCGTCTGCCGGGATTGAACCGGCGACCTGCGCGTTACGAATGCGCCGCTCTACCAACTGAGCTAAGACGGCAATACGTCTATATTATAACAAAAGCCAAACAATCCTACCATAGAAAAAGCCCCACTTCGTGGGACGCTTTCTATGGCGCGCCCGACCGGATTCGAACCGGCGATCTCCTCCGTGACAGGGAGGCGTGATAGACCAGCTTCACTACGAGCGCAAACTATTCAGTGTGCATTATATATCATTACCTAGTTATGTGCAAGCGAAAAACACCTACTGGTTAACTACCGCGCCGCCAGTTTGGCTGTTATCTGGAATGGTTATATATTCGCTAATCTTACCACTCTTTTTTAGCTGCTCAAATTGCGACTTAAAAGCCGTCAACGGTATATGAATATATTCAAAGGTTATCTTCTTGTCAGTTTTCGCAACAACTTTTACTATATAATAACCATCGTCATTAGTGCTCCTTGTAATACCGGATAAGCTGCCGACTGGAGTTTTTGAAATATCCGAAACTCTAAGTCCATTAAATTTACTGCTAATATCAACCGATCCGCTATTGCCAGCTGATAATTTGCCCTCGGTCGATTGTTTATTGATAGTTTCAACCGTTTTGGCAAAGTCGCCATTAGACTTCAGTAAAGATAAGGCTTTATCAGCCTGATCTTTTGCAGTTGCATCCATAGCAAAGGCGACTTTGTTTTTTAGCAGCCCGTTTTCAACAATTAGCCGATAGTCATCAGCGCTCTCTCCGTAAAGCATACGAATCGACGCATCATATGTTTCTTGCGACACGCGGCCGTTAATCGTCGTTCGTTCCTGGTCAATAAAATCGTTAACGTCTTTTCGCGAAATACTAACATTATAGCGCTTAGCCAGTTTGCGAGCGTAAGCTGCTTGTTGAGCTAGATTCATTGAACGATATTTAATGTCGTCAAGCTGAACATACCAGTCTTTGGAGTTGACCTTAACCTCACCATATTTATTTAAGTAATATTCAGAAGCTCGGTACTGCACCAAATAATCGCTATACCGGACTGGCTCGCCGTCAACACTGCCAACTGGCAACATTGCAATGCGAGAAATTCGATAAGCTATAGTGCTAGTATTCTGCATCGGATACATTACCGCCCAGCAACCAACTAATAGCAGAATGATACTGGCCATCGAAATAAGTACTGTATTAATAATCAGCTTATGCTTGGTGTATTGAATCGGATATTTAAACCTGCGGCCGCCAGCTAAAATCTGTTCGCGATGCTCAGCGATAGTCTCATTAGTAATGCGGCTCGCCGCTGGAGCTGGTTGTTTTTTACTTCGCTTCAACTTTATTTTCTTCATATATTTTCTGTCTCCTTAGTTCGGCTTCGTGAACTGCATCTTGCAACTCATTATATATCTTGCCAGGGTGCTCGACTAGCCGAATGACTAAGTCTCCAACATAAGTACGCATGATAATTGTGCCAAACTTGAATATTTCGCCGCTAAATCCAGGTATATTATAACTTATACTCTGCACCTTATCCAGGTTTATTTCTACAACATCTCGGCCAAAGAAGCCACGCTGGGTAATTTGACGAATGCGCTCATTAGTTACTACATACACCGTATAAAACCACATCAAAAAGTGATAAACAAACAGAATCAGACCAAGTACAAAACCGCCAAAAAATATCCATAGCAAATCAAGATTAGTCTGCCAAATCAAGAACGGTATTGCGCCAACAGTCATCGGAATTAGTAGAGAATAAAAACCCTTCCGCATAGCAATGATGTGCCGTCGAAAAACTAGCAATACTTTCTCGCCGTCGTGTAATCCTTCAAATTCTGCTGCCATAGTAATATCCTGGTACCCCGGACAGGAATCGAACCTACAACCATTTCCTTAGGACGGAACTGCTCTATCCAATTGAGCTACCGGGGCCCTGGGATTAGTGTAACATCGCAAGCACTAGCGAGTAAAGCGCTCGCTAGTTCGATGATAACTATATAACTCATCATCGCTAAACCAATGCGATATTTCTTCTGCAGCTTCTTCGATGTTACCGCTAGCATGAATTAGATTAGGCACTCCCTTGCCTTCGCTATCAGCATACTGGAAGCTCATGTGCGAAAAATCACCGCGAATGGTACCAGGGGCAGCACTTTTTGGTTCTGTCGCACCGACAAGTTTGCGAACCAGATCAACCGCTTCAACGCCCTCAAGTACCATCGCAATCACTGGACCCTGCACCATCATCTCTAGCGTAACATCAAACTTTTCTTTGCCGCGACGAGTGATCATTTTGCCAATTTCTTCGTAGTGGCGGTAGTAGTGCTGTTTGTCGGGCGCAATCATTTTAGTAGCGACTATTTTCAGTCCAACCTGCTCGAAACGCGTCAGAATACGCCCAACTAAGCCCCGCTGCACCGAATCCGGTTTAAAGACAATTAGTGTTTTTTCTACATCACCCATCATTTATACCTCCTATTTATACGGTTGCTTTACCGCTATTATATCAGATATATCTAAGTTATTTACTATAAATATTTTGAATAACTTTTTTGTTCGATATATTGTTTATCTACCCTTAACGACGTACAATATTCTTATGGATATGTCAGAGCTGATTGAAGATTTCATGGAGTATCTCCAAATTGAACGCGGACGATCGATCAAGACTAGCGAGGCGTATCGCCACTATCTAGAGCGTTTTTTAGAATTCGCTGGGTTCGACTTAACGGTTGATAACATCCGCCCAGAGCTAGTCAGAAAATATCGCTTATGGCTCAATCGCTATCAGACAGATCGCGGCGGCACCTTATCGCTTATTACTCAGAATTACCACCTCATTGCCCTGCGAGGTTTCCTGGATTACCTAAGTAAGCGCGATATCGAAAGTATGGCGCCAAACAAAATAGAATTACCGAGAGTTCACCGCAAACAAGTCACTTTTTTGTACAGCGACGAGGTACAGCGTATGCTTGATGTAGTACCTAATGATGATAGTTTGCCAGCACTTCGCGATAGAGCCATTCTCGAACTTCTCTTCTCTAGCGGACTGCGCGTATCGGAACTTGTTGGACTTAATAAAGATCACGTCAATATGCAGCGCCGCGAGTTTACTGTCCGCGGTAAAGGACAAAAGGACCGCCCGGTTTTTATCAGCAAACGGGCAGCTGAACGCGTCCAGGATTACTTATCGGCGCGAACCGATTCTTTACAACCTCTGTTCCTGAGCTATAGCCGCAATAGCGGCACGACTAGCACTTCTGGTGATTATCGGCGGCTATCGCAGCGCAGCATTCAGCGAATTATCGAAAAATACACTAAGCTAGCTGGCATTACCAAACACGTCAGTCCGCACACTATGCGGCATAGCTTTGCGACCGATTTGCTAATGAACGGCGCCGATATTAGAAGCGTACAAAGCATGCTCGGACACAGCAGTATCGCTACCACTCAAGTATATACCCATGTAACCGACCAGCATCTCAAAGACGTTTACGAGCAATTTCACACCGACACTGAATAAATTTTTTATTCAATTATCTCTATTACTCTATGGTTTTACTGCTCTTCTGGAATAACTTTGCATGTTAATGCCGAAGGTACCCCTTGATTAGTTACCGAGAAGTCTTTACAAAGACTGCCTGTAATATCAACTACATATTCAGGATAATTGATATTGCTAGACGAGCTAATCCGGCTAGATACGCGACGATATACATCACCGGCTCGGCCAGTTGAATCGACTTTTGGCTGCACGCCGTCAAATTTAATTGTACCATCGCCGATATTATCAAACGATAATCTAACATCAGTGTCATTATAAATACTGGTGATTCGCAAAAAAGCCATTGGATTGCCAGCAACAAGATTGCGCGGCAATGTGACATAGGCCGAACAAGCATATTGATGATTATCAAAAGCTTCCGCTGAACACGTAATTGGTGAGACGCCTGCTATCGCGTTTGTAGCGCTACCAGCAGCACGAACCGATTGTGGCGCCACCGCATTAAACGCAGTACTATCTAACAAATTTCTCGGCGCACGAATACCAGACGGACGCAAGAAGGCAGTCGAGACAATTGAGCTATCAAAACTTTGTTGCCCGTTAACTGTCGTGCTCTCTGGAACAACCGCCTGAATACGCAATAGCGCTGGCGCATCGGCCGGCCATTCCACGCGTTTTGGTAAAGTGTCGCCGCCATCAGCAGACGATATTGTCGATACCTTATCATTTTTCATCATCCATTGAAGTCTAATTATAGAGGTATCTTTGTTGACGCGCAGCGGCACAACGCGCGAGCTGCCCTCCTTGAGACTATACACCACATCGCTTGTTTGCGAATCAATCAATACACAAGTATAAGCCTGTCCGCTAATGTATTGTAAGTTAGTACCACTCTTGATAGTGATAGCAGTATTACTTATGCTACTAATTATGCCAGCATCTTGTATTGTACTACAGCGTTTAGCAGCAATCGCCTTACAAGCAGCGCTAGCCGAGCCGCCGCGCTGGCAAGCCATAATCGCCCGCTTGCCATCCTCGACGCCCGCCACCGCAGATTCGTAGGCAGTGCGCGACAAGTTATTATTGGAAGCGCGCGATTCTTCTTGAACCATGATGCGAATAAAGCCAGTTGATACTACCATTAATAATATGGCTGTAAACATTACAACAATAATTGAAACTAGGCCGGATTGCTTGGAATGCGTCATGATGCCCTCTCTGTAATTATAGTTTCCGCGAACTGATTAATCGCGCAAAAAGTATAGTTATTGGTTTCTTCAGACTGCGCCAAGCACTGCGCATCGCTAGAATTAATTATGCCGTTACGATAGGTATCCTCTTCATAAGTACCAAGCGTATAACCAATCGTATAGCCAGCCCGGCTATTACTATCGACGAATAGATCGGTCAAGGAAATATTGTGAATCGCTAGACCGGTATCTTTATCGCCTAGTACTTCTACGGCATTCATCGGAGCGCTCTTAGTAATCACTTTTGGGTATTGCCCTCTCGTCGCCTTGCATAGAGAGCCGTCTGGGTCAGCCACGCGGGCAAAAACGATTTTGCTGTGGCTAGGATCATCATCGTAAACCACGCCAGCACTAGCGTCCCTTGACCTCAAGTTCTCTGGCGTATTCCAAACATAAGTATACGAGCCAAAACACAATCGGCCCAAACCACCGGTACCACTATCGCTAGGAGCCACCTGAACGATGTCTCGGCCCTTTGCCGACAAGCCATCACGCTTTATCATATCGCCAACCTCGCGGCCAGCAGAATTAATCGTTTTAATCGTGATACCTTTGTGATACATATTCATCAGCTGTATTGTAGTAGTTGCCACTGCCACCAAAAGTATCGCCACCCCAGTCATAGCTAAAAGCAATTCTACTAAAGTAAAACCCTGTATCTGATTTGCATTCTTACTACTTGTCATATATCCTCGTCACCGTTCCTATGGTTAACGGCGCTGCCGCACCAACACTATCCCAGCAAGCATTCACATACACATCGTAAGCTTTAGCAGTATTTACGCCTGAGTTCTGCTCGGCTCGAACAATTTGGGCAAAAACACCGTATGTTTTAGCGTTAATTAAATCAACGTTAGCGTAAACCGAAGGTGGCGAATATGTCGTGTTCAAAACGCGCACCGGCAGAACTGTATCATTCTTTTGATCAACCGACATAAAAAAGGCATTTGTGCCAGTGGCTAAATCAACACGGCCGCCAGGCGCAGGGCAGCCATCTGAGCTGGCACTCACAACATCAAGTGGATTATTGACCAAAAATTTGCTGCTAGTTAGCTCCGCCCACTGCGCAGGATTAGTATCTTTAACATACCTAATAAGGGACACTTGAGCGTCAAGTTGCTGGCGGACAAGCGTAATCTCAAGCGAACGCTGGGCAATCTGCGTACCGCGATTCATAACTATGTAAGTTCCTACAGTCAACAAGCTGAATACCACAAAACTAAACATTACCTCGATAATGGTGTCGCCGCGGCTATAACGCATCTAGCAGCCCTCCCCGACAACTTGTACTGAGCTTTCTAGCGCTGCATCGCGGTCAATCCGCACGCCTAACCGCGCGCCAGTTAGCCAGCCGCTAGGGTCAACGCAAAGCCTCGCCTGATTTAACCCGCCTGCCGTTATCGTGTCGCTAACACTTGTCTTGTTAGAGAAGTACGTGTGGATAACACCGCTGACTGGCGACCGTACGATGGCGATCGAGATTGTTCGATCAGTTCTACTCTCATCAATTCGAGTATCCCAGCCGAGCGCATAGTTATCAACAGAGTGTCCAGTATTTGATGTGGTTAACAGCGCCGACTTAGTAGCCGACAACGCGTTCCTATCAGCTGCCCTCTGCAAAAAATCGTAATCGCCTTGCGATAATAAAGCCTTGTTCATTTGGTCTTCGTTTTCTGTCGCTATATACAGCGGCCGTGCTGTAAAGTTAACACCATCAACCGACGATATAAAACGTCCAACAATCATGCACACGCGGCTCGTACCTGCCAATACTGTACTGCTATCGCTAACGACTATCCGGTCTTTATCGGCATTAAGCCCGCACTCATTGTGATTTTCTGTGTCATTTTGAACATTCACAGTTTTGTCATATTGACCTTGGATAAAATCAGCAAACGAGTCAACAGCATCGCGATAACGCTGAGCGCCAATAGTACCGCCGACTGTCGCCAATATACCAGCAGCCAACACCCCCGAAACAGCCAGGAACAACATTACCTCGATAATTGTGAAGCCCCCCGACAACTTATTCATATCACTATTTTAGCATAAGCATCATCACATTGATACTAGAAAAACGATGCAATCACTAGCCAGTCCATAATTCGCGCACCAACAAAAAACGAAATAAACGATCCTAAGGCCAACAATGGACCAAAAGCAATCTCGCTATTAGCTTTGAGTTTCTTGCTGGCAAGCCCTGGAATCACCAAGACACAGCCAACCAAGTTAGCTAGAAACAGCCCAACAAAAGCCGTCTGCCACGAAGCCAATATCAACCCCAAGCCAACACCTAATTTCACGTCGCCTAGACCGATCCACTTACCTTTCGATATCAAGTAGAGCACACCATAAACACCCGACATAATCACTAGCGCTATTGCCAAACTATATAATTTAACGTCATTAACTATAAAATAACGCAGCACCACAAAGACTAGCGAGACCAGGCCATACGAAACAGTAAGAAAGTCTGGCAGAATTCGCCATTTGATATCGTAAGCAACTAACATGATTAGAGCTACCAACGATATACACCAAACAGCAAACAATACCCACTGCAACCCCGCCAGGTGCCATGGCCAGGCCAAGAACGATACCATAAATGCCGCCGCGAGAGATAATTCCATCAACGGCTCAAAGTAGCCGATGCGCTTACCGCAATATCGGCAACGACCGCGTGTCGATAGCCAGCTGATTAGCGGAATCAAATCGCGTAAACCAAGTTGGTGTCCGCAGCTCAAGCAGCGCGAGCGGTCGTGCTGCTTCTTGCCCTTCAGGAGCGGCGATAATTTTTTGTATTCGGCCTTGTTGTACGACTCGCCGGCCTTTTTGTCAGCAACAAGTTGGCGAGCTCGCAGCCGCCAGACTTGCGCTCCAGCAAAGCTGCCAAGCACCAACCCGAATACGCCGCACACTATAGCAATTGATAAAACTATCATACGTCTAGTATAGCAAAAAGGTTACGCTTTTGCGCAACCTTTTTGCTAATCTTAGCTAACTCTAAAGTTTTAGCTACGCATCTAAGCAGTATGCTGCATTATTACCACTTTCTAGCTTAGTAATCGTTACGTATTGGCGGCGCGTACCTTTGCTAAGTTTTTGAACACCCTCAGGTTGTGAGGCGTCACATTTAGCCTCACTGATTACTATGATACTTGCGTCACCGACAGTCACTGTTTCAGTATACCGTCGTACTTCAATCTTTGTAATATCAGTATTATCAGAAACACCATTTACGAATCTCCGCAAAACACCAGAATCAACTGAAGTAGTGCCGCGATTACTACCAACTGCGCTATTGTAGGCAGCTGACACGATACTAACATCGCTCTTACGAGCTGTATCGCGCTGGCTAGCCTGCAGTGCCGGCAACGCAATAAACACCATCAAGAAAATCAGTGCAGCAATCGCCAGCACCAAAACGACCTCGATGATTGTAAAACCGCGATCTTTAATCTGTTGTTTTGTCATAATTTAGTTCCACCTTTCCCTTTGAACTTATGCTCAACTGTATTCAGTATAGCGTAGGCCCTTTCAGTTGTCTAGACCTTATCGTACACTGCCGACTAGACTGTAAATTGGGAATAATACCGCCCCAATCAACACGCCGGCGAATATAGCCAGAATTACCATCATAATCGGCTCAATCATTGTTGAAATCGCTTGAATTTCTTCGTCGAGTTCGTCCTCATAAGCTTGTGCTGTCTTGCCCATCATCTCGTCAATCCTGCCCGATTGCTCGCCGATTTTGATCATCTGCGGTACCATCGGCAAAATATAATCCTCTGTCTGCAAAGCAGCCGAAAGCGCTTTACCGCTCTGCACCTTACCGGCAGCTCTAGTAATCTCTTCGGCTACAACAGCGTTATTAACACCCTCAGCGGCAATAGCCAGCATATCCAGCATCGGTACGCCAGTAACTAGCAAAGTCTGTCCCATACGCGTAAACCGCGCCATATAAAGACGGCGGAACATGCCTTTGAACGGCGGCATATTAAGCTTCAGATTATCCAATAAACGAGAGCCTGCTTCGGTACGAACATATTGCCGCGCAAAAAAAATCGCTAGCGCTAATAGAATTAAGGTTAACCACCAAAAATTAATCACAAAATTAGATATTCCGATTAAAATTGATGTCAAAACTGGCAAGGTCTTCTTCATATCAGAGTACAACTTGGCAACCTGCGGCACGATTGTTACCATCATAAATACGCCAACCGCAACCATCACCGCTAGGACAATACCAGGATACACCATAGCGCCGCGGATTTTACTAACCATTGCTGCATCTTTTTCTTGCTGGTCGGCAATCCGCTTTAACGCATCATCAAGCGTACCTGATGCTTCGCCAGCGGTAACTAGCGCAATGAAAATTTTATTAAACACTTCTGGATGTTTGCCAAAAGCCGAAGATAATGTCTTACCGCCTTCAACGTCGGCAATGATTTCTTGGACTATCTCCTGCATTTTTTTGTTAGCAGTCTGTTCAAATACCGTATGCAGGCTTTGTGTCAACGGTAATCCAGCACCGATCAACGTTGCCAACTGGCGCGAGAAAATGATCTTATCCTTGCTAGAAATTCGGTTGGTAAAGCGCGCTAGCCAGCCGCCCTCGACTTCCTCCTTGATTGATAGCGGCATATAGCCCTGAGCGGTCAGCGCTTTAGCGGCTTCGCTCTCGGATTCAGCTTGAACCAGCGATTTGACAATGTTGCCCGTCGCTTTATCGCGTGCTTCGTAGGTAAACTTTTTCATTAATTATCCCCTGATTAACCTTTCAAATTCGGTCAAGTCAACAGCGAATTCCCGCGCGCTATCATAAGTAATCGTACCGCTTTGGACCAACTGCACCAATGTGCGGTCCATCGTCTGCATACCTTGGTCGGCACCAGTTTGGATAATCGCGTCAAGCTGATGAGTCTTGCCTTCGCGTATAACATTACGAACAGCTGGATTAGCAATCAAAATTTCAGCCGATACTACCCGACCGCCGCCGATCGCTGGTACTAACCGCTGCGAGCAAATTGCCATCAAAATATTACTGAGCTGCGCGCGGATTTGCGGCTGCTGATGCGGTGGGAAGACGTCAATCATACGATCGATCGATTGCGCCGCCGAGTTGGTGTGCAACGTCGCAAACACTAAGTGTCCAGTTTCGGCAATAGTAATCGCCGCCGAGATCGTCTCGAGGTCGCGCATCTCGCCGATCAGCACCACGTCTGGGTCTTGGCGCAGGCTAGAGCGCAATGCCGCTGAGAACGAATAGGTATCGTAATGAACTTCGCGCTGCACCACTACCGATTTTTTCGACTTATGCGTAAACTCAATCGGGTCTTCGATAGTAATAATATGTTGCGATTTTTCGGAGTTAATCTTATCGACCAGCGCCGCCAAAGTTGTCGACTTACCCGAGCCAGTCGGCCCAGTCACCAGCACCAAACCGCGCGGGTAATCGGCAAAATTCATCACTACTGGCGGCATACCGAGCTCGGTCACCGACTTGATCTCGTTTGGAATTAAGCGCAGCGCTGCTGCTAGGTTACCGCGCTCATGGAAAGCATTGACCCGAAATCGTCCGAGCGTACCGAAAGCAAAGCTAAAATCAAACTCTTTATCCTTGAGAAGAATCTGCTGCTGATCTTCGTCGAGGATCGCAAATACTAGCGACTCGACTTGCGCTTCATCGAGAGCATCAAAACCAGCAATAGCTATCAATGTGCCATCAATTCGCAGCATCGGCGGTAAACCAACTTGAATATGCAAGTCGCTAGCTCGGCGCTTGATGACTTCCTCTAGTAAAACTTCAATCCGTAATTCTTGTTCTGGCATTGTCCCCTCCTTTTATGCTGTGTCTGCCGACGTTACGCGGTTTACTTCTTCTAGTGTAGTAATTCCTTGCAAGGCTTTCAAGTAGCCGTCTTGGCGCATTGTAATCATACCATCCTCGACTGCTTTGCGCTGGATCTCGTTGCTAGTGGCCCGGCGAACAATTAGGTCTTGGATACCTTCATTTACATCCATTACCTCGTACAGCCCAGCCCGACCACTATAGCCATGCGGCGTAGCTGGCGTATCGCGACCTTTGACCAACACGTAGGCTCGTTGATTGGCTAATGGCAAGTCCTTGTAGCCCAAATCTTCGGACACGCGCGCTACGTCCTCTTTGGTCTTCGGCAATAAATGCCCCACCGTCTCGAGAATCATCTGCGTCTCAAGCGGGTTCGACCAGTAAGCATCGCGATGCGGCGACACGCGGCGCACTAGCCGCTGGCCAATTACTGTGTTGACCGTGCTAGCGATCAGGAACGGCTCGACATCCATATCTAGTAAGCGCGGCAACACTCCGGCCGCCGAATTGGTATGCAGTGTCGAGAACACCAGATGTCCCGTCAGTGCTGCTTGCACGCCAAGGTTAGCCGTCTCGCTATCGCGCATCTCGCCAACCATCACTACGTCTGGATCTTGGCGCAAGATACTGCGCAGACCATTAGCAAACGTCAAACCAACGTCGTTATTAACCTGAATCTGGTTAACGCCGTCTATCTTATACTCAACTGGATCCTCAAGCGTCACAATGTTAATCGCGTCAGTTTTGATCTCTTTAATCAGCGCGTATAAGCTGGTCGATTTACCGCTACCAGTCGGGCCGCTTGTTAGAATCATACCGTTAGGACGCTTGATACCTTTGCGAATCATTCGTAGCGCTCGACCAACATAGCCCATTTGTTCTAGATCGAATGTGTTGCCAGTTTTGTCAAGCAAGCGAATCACCACCTGTTCACCCCAAACAACCGGACTAACAGCGATACGCAAATCGACTTCTTTTCCGGCAACATTAACTGCAAATTGACCATCCTGCGGAATTCGATGTTCGTCAATTTTCAAATTGGATAAGATTTTGATGCGGCTAACTAGCGCCGGCTCAATACTCTTGGGTAGCTGCATAACTTCGCGCAGTACGCCATCGACGCGGCAGCGTATTTTCAGCGATTTTTCGAGCGGTTCAATATGCACATCGCTGGCGCGGCTCTTGACTGCATACTCTAGGATAGTGCTCAATGCGCGGCTAATCGGTGAATCCTGGACGATAGTTTTGATATCGCTTGACGATTGAATAGCCTCGGCCTGAGTAGCCTGCGCCGCTTCGTCAACGGTCGACAAGTCGGTTTTATACTGGTCGAGAACATGACGGACACCCGCTTCCGATGCCATAAAAACCTTGAGCGGCCGCTGAATACGGTTAGCTAAATAATCTACCGCCTGGACGTTATTGGCATCAATCATCGCCACCGCCAGACGATTATTCACCTCGGCTAGCGGCACCGCCATGAAGCGCTCAGCAATATCGCTCGGCAGCAGCGATAGGATACTCTGGTCAATGATACTAGCCGTCAAATTAACATATGGCACGCCCGAAACATGAGCTATAGCATGAGTCAACAGCTCGTCGTCTATCTCGCCGATATCTTCCAAAACCGTCAACAACGGCTTGTTCGTTTTAGCCGACTGCTTAGTGGCTCTATCAATAACCTCACGAGAAACCAAACCCTCGTCAACCAAGAGCTTGATGAGCTTCTCCTGAATGTCATCGGTCATCAACGCCACTAGAAAGACTCCTACCTATTTTGATTCTGACTACGATCCCGGTTTTGGCTCTGGTTGGCTGCGGCATCGGGTGAATTAGGCGAACTAGATGAACCAATTATTGTTTCTACTGTCGGATTTATGGCATTAGAATTAAAAACTTCCGAGCTTGGCTCTTTGACATCACTGCTCATTTTCTCGATAGTACTAACACTAGTACCAACCCGCGGCGCCTTAAGCGCAGGAATATTGTTACCAATAGTAAACGCTATTAGCATAGACAAACCGGCAATCAGTACAATCATCGCTATATCGCTCTTCTTCACGGCTTTATCCCCTTCTTGTTAAGTTGAACTGTTTTGCCTGGCAAGTAATAAGCATGTCCAGAAATTGACATCGTAAACTTAGAATCTGACGCTTCAATCGTTGATTCATCAATATCAATCACGCGAATTGACTTCTCGAAATTACGCAAAACACTGCGCAGTATATCCGCACTACTGGCTGATAGTTCCATCGTAAAGGCTATCTGTTGAACACTTCTAGAATTATCGGCATTGTTGTCGCTCGACGAGCTGTTATTTTTGTTACTGTCAGAGGAATTTTCGTTCGAAGAAACTGTTTGGAAAGACTCAAGCTTAGCGCCAGGCACTCGACCAACTAAATTCTGTACAGAGGCGCCAAGTGCTAGCGAGTTGTCGTCAGCTGGCAAAGCATCCAAGATAACACGCAGCGGATCTTCCTTGTCATTAAGTTTTGCAGAGCCAAGCGCCGAATTGGTGTTTAACACGCGGATATTATCGCGCAAACCGTCATACGTCTTAATGTTACTATCAAGCGTCGATGTCGTTTGATTCTTTTCGGCTAGAACTTTCGTCTCAAAAACTATGCGCTGTACTAGAAAACCGCCAATAACCAGCGCAAAGCCAACTAAAACCGACGCGCCTGCCACCCAGCCGAACATTACGCGGCCGCTACGATCAATTTGCCGGCGCTTATTTAGCGAGGTATCTTTCTTTGCTTCCGCCATTATTTATCCTCCTTTTTGTTTGAAGTCTTTGCCTCAAACAGCGAATCTGGCACGTGCTTTTTTGAATCAGTCACGTCTACCGAGCCAGTCGGCGAAACGATTACTAAGCTTTTAACGCTGTTCGATAACAATTCTTCGGGATAAGAAAACGTCAGAGTAAACGTCAGTTTCTTCTCTCCGCCAGAATCTTCGGCATACGCCGTGTTGGTAATTCTCACAGAGCTAGATAGCGGCGTTTCAGCAGATTCCGAATCTTTCGTGTATTTCAATTTAGTATTAAGAATGGTTTTTTTAAGCGCGTCTACCGCATTAAAACCGCCAGCGGTTGAGCCTTCTATGGTAATCGTTTTTTCTGACGCATTATAACGTACCGTTGACATAGTCACGTTATTTGGCGCCTGCGGGTTAACCGCGCTCAAGATATCAAAGATGCGTGAATTAACGCCTCGATTACTGCTGATCATATCAATCTGAGTTAGCTGATTCTGAATAGTCAAAAGATCATTAATATCTGGTTTATCGCTAAGTTCTTTATATTTGCTTTTAATAGCATTATCAGCCTGGCCGCTAGCAAACTGCAGCGACCCCAAAGCAAGCCCCAGCACAATCACAGTACCTGCCGCAGCTGCAGCCACTAACATTGATACCGATATCACCGTATTGCGAACCCGCTGAGCGTGCAAATATTCCCGCTTAACGTCTGGTATTAGGTTTACTTCAATCATGACAAGTTTCTCCGTTTCGCTAGGCCAACCGCTGTAGCAAACTCGTTAGCAATCGGCGCTAATTGCTGCTGCATGCTCTGCGAGACATTTATATTTTGCCAAGGGCTAGTTGCAACCGCTGATATATTAATCTTGCCCGCCAAATACGAATCGATTTGCGGCACAGTCGCGCCGTATCCAGATAACAAAGCTTGAGAAACGGCCACATCTTCATACCTATTCTGGAAGAATTTAATCGATTTTGATAATTCAGAAGCAAAATTATCAAGCGTCATCTCGACAGCACGGAAGACTTGCCCTTCGAGGCGACTTTGATCTAGACCAAATTTCAGGATAAACTGGCGAGCCTGATCCTCTTGGACACTCAGGTTCTGAGCTACGGCCTTAACTAGCGAGTTCAGCCCAGTCGGAATCGTTCTGATTAACCGCGGCGTATCGCCATAAGTCAAAGCGATATCTGTCGATAACTCGCCCATATCGACCAGCATATAAGCTGAATTACTAGCAGTCGCTGGCACTAACGCTCGCACCATCGCTAATGGGTCCGGCTCTTCGGCTATCACATTCAGGCCAAGCGATTCAATTAACTCCAAACGCTCTTCGCTATATTGCTTGGACACGCTAGTGATTAATACTTCGTTTTGGTTTTGCGACTTTAGCGAACCGCCTAGCAAAGCCCAGTCAACTTTCGCCTCGTCACTGCTCATCGGAATATACTGATCAACTTGGTATTTCATAGTCGCCCGCAGTTCCGCTTCGCTCATCGCTGGTACGTCGATAACCGTAGTGAAAGTCTTACTCGACGGCAAGCCAATCGCCACATTTTTAGTACGAATACCAGACTGGCCTACTGCCGTCATCGTGGCCTCGCCGAGCCGGCGCCGTGCTTCTGGCGAGTCGCTCGCGGTAATTTTGTGATCGACAGGCACATATCCGTATGCAACCAGATTCCAACTGCCCTGGCCAGAAGCAGCTAGCTGCAATACTCGCACCGCGTTGGTACCGATGTCGAGTGCAAAGAAATCGCCCATCCCTTTTTGAATTTTCATATACCTTATATTATGCATAAGCAAAGTAAAAAACGCAAGCTTTTTAGATAATTACTTTTCAGACAATACCCTTTAAATGCTATAATGTAGGATTATGAGTTTATCTATCGGAATTGTCGGTTTGCCGAATGTTGGCAAATCCACGCTTTTTAATGCTTTAACTAATAATAATATTTTGGCGGCCAATTACCCTTTTGCCACTATCGAACCAAATACTGGCATCGTACCCGACGAGCGCCTAAATGTCCTCGCTAAAATGTACCACGCCGAGAAAGTTATCCCGGCTACCGTGACTTTTGTCGATATTGCCGGGCTAGTCGCCGGCGCCTCCAAAGGCGAAGGCTTAGGCAATAAATTCCTAGCTAACATCCGCCAATGCGACGCCATTGTCCATATCGTCCGCGCTTTTGAAAGCGACGATATCGTTCATGTCGAGAATATTATCGATCCAAAACGCGATATCGATACTATCAATACCGAACTGATTCTGGCTGACTTGCAAACGCTAGAAACTCGCCTAGCTCGCCTCGCCAAAGAGGCCAAAGCCAACCCCAAAGCTAGCACTATCAAAAATCGTTTAGAAGCGCTTGCTGAAAAACTGCGCGCTGGCACGCCAATTAACGAAATTTCCGGCGTTGATCCTGACGATATCGCTGATTTACACCTTTTGACCGCCAAGCCAGTAATTTATGTGTTCAACGTCAATGAAGAAACCCTGGCTAGCGAAGACAAGAAGCAGAGCCTGCGCAATCTCGTGCCGCACTCCCGCAGCCTATTCATCTGCGCCAAGCTTGAGGACGAAATTAAAGGTCTTAACCCCAGCGACACGCTTGAACTCTTACAAAGTTACGACGTGCCAGAAGCCGGACTAACGCAAATGATTCGCGCCGCCTACGATCTACTCGGATTACAAAGCTACTTAACTGCCGGACCGAAAGAGGTTCGCGCCTGGACAATCCACCAGGGCTGGACCGCTCCGCAAGCCGCTGGCGTCATTCACACTGATTTCGAAAAGGGCTTTATCGCCGCCCAAGTTGTTAATTACGACGATTTGGTCGCTGCCGGCTCGGAGGCTAACGCTCGTGCCGCCGGCAAAATCCGCACCGAAGGTAAAACTTACGTCATGCAGCCAGATGATGTAGTTGAATTTAGATTTAACGTTAGTAAATAATTTAGCATTTAATCGCTTAGATTTGATATAGCTTAGGCCAATTTGCCAGCGAATCACCGGCCAGCCGCATAAGCCGCTAACAACTTCCAGCTTTTCTCAATATATAAAACCGCTCCAAGTTGCCGTGCGCGCCTTTCACTTCGCTATCTGCTTTATTAATAATTATGAAATTAGTATGCGCCCACTGCTCGAATTCGCGCAAGATTGCCCGCCGCACGCCGTCATTCTTGACGACACCGCCGCGAGTCAGTTGTTGGCGTTGCGCCTCAAATTGCGGCTTAACCATTGCTACTATCGTTGTATTTTTATCAACTATTTTCGCAACGCGCGGCAAAATTTGCCTCAGACTAATAAACGATACGTCAATCACCACTATATCCGGAATTTCACTTGGTACAAAATCCCGAATGTCAGTTTTTTCATACAACTCAATTCGTTTATTGCCGCGTAAGCTCGGATGCAGCTGATCAGTACCGACATCCACGGCGTATACTTTCTTCGCGCCATGCTGCAGCGCAAAATCGGTAAAGCCGCCCGTGCTGCTGCCGACATCCAATACCGTCTTGCTATGAAAATCCAAATTAAAAGCTTTCGCCGCGCCCGCCAATTTTAGTCCGGCCCGCGACACATAACGCTCTGACGCTGCTAATTCAATTGAGACCGACTCCTCGACAAATAATCCCGGCTTGGCTGCTACCCGCCTGCCAACGCGCACACGTCCCAACCGAATCCAATTCTCGGCTTCCGAACGCGAACCTACCAATCCGCGCGCCAGCATCAATTTATCTAACCGTTGCTTCATTCCTCAATTCTACTATGGATACATAATCCGCTCAATGTCGCGGGTCATCGCCGCAATTGCTGCGTACGATTTGCCCTGAGTCATAATAGTCATCACATATGTACCGCGCGGATGCCGGACGATCGCCGTGTCGTGTACGTAGTTCCACAAAAAGCCAACCTTATCATAAATTTCACGCGCCTGGCTACCCGTCGGAATACCATAACGGTATGGATGGTGCGACAAAGAATACAATAGTCGTTCACGCTGTGCACCGCTAATTAGCGAGCCGGTTTCCAATCCGACCATAAACTTCGTCAGATCACCCGCCGACACATGAGTTGCCTGCGCGTGCGTGAAAGTCACTGCCCGCGAAAACCCTAGTCGGTAAACAAAATCGTTCAGATTTTGCCGGCCAAATCTATCTAGCCATGCCACCGCGCATGGATTAGTACTGGCAATAGTCATCCTATCAAAGCAGCCCGACACTGTCGTGTCAAGCATCGGGTCGCTCCAGCTAATTCCCCCGGCATTTATCTCATCAAACAATCGTTTAGCAACGAACAGTTTATAAGTACTAGCACTAACGACACTCTCCTCGGCATCGGCATCCGCCGACCAACCGCTGCCGCCCAACTGGCGAATCGAGAACCAAGCGCCATGACGTGCCTTATCGCGTACATAAGCTCGCAAGCCATCTTCGGTAGGAGTATAGCGGTTATTATAAATTACGCTCGGCTCTAAATCAGTCATCGCCGCCAAGATCACGCCACTACCTTGACCCCTCAGCAGATAATCAGTGACTGGCTGCACTATTGAATCAGCGTCAACCTGGCTACCCTTTTCACCCGTCGTCCGTGACACTTCTCGCCCGTTCTCAATATTGATATTCGTCTGGCCAGCCGGACGCCCAGCTGCCTTCGACCAATTATCAATTGAGCTTTGTAGTTTTTGCCTGTTAATCACCAGGGTCGTGCCACCTTCTGCTGTTTCGCCAAACTCTAGCCACGAAGCTTTCTCGGCATTGCCAACTGCAAACGTCTGATCGGCAGCACGAATCGTCAAAGAACGCGCCAATGCTTGCTCGGCTTGATTGCGAACAGAAGCAAACGCCGTACTACGTCGCGACGCCTCTTGCAGCTTAGCATCAATCCGAAGTTCCGTCATGCCAGCAAATGAATACTTAGCCGTTTGCAGCACGTTTTTGATAGCCTGCACACTCACCAAATGTCCCGGCACATCATTAACCGCCGTTAACTGACCGTCTTTAAACGCCACGCCAGCATTTATTGGCGACCGCGACAGTTGCGAACTAGTTTTTTGTGCAAAAACCTCTAATGTCGGCAGCGCGAAAGCTAGATCTAGCGTTTGCACATTTGGCAGCTGCCAAAATATCGAAAACGGCACCAAACGCAGCCAAAATGGATAGTTCGCTAGTCGACTCGCCATCTCTTCAGCCTTGATATCAGCACCAGCTTCACTCAGCGTATAAACACCGCTCGGTTTGCCGCCAATAATGAATTTAATTTTCGACCGCTGGAATACTAACGTCGCTTGGTTAGCCAAATCTGTCTCGCTCTGCCAACCAACCCAGCGGCCATTCATCCGCGCTAGCGGCAGCGCTCGATCAAGCGGATACAATATTTGCACAGCCAAAATCGCCGCTACAACAAAAAACGCCGCCCAAACTAACATCCGGTGGCGTTTTTGCCCGGGCATTGCCGAACGATATGTCTGTTTAACTTTTTTGTGCAGGCGTTTAGCTTTATCAGCAGCGCGCGCTCGCTTATTCGTCATGTGTATATTTTAGCACGCTGCGGGAAACATCGGCTCAGCTCAACAGTTTATTTCTTGCGTTCGCGATACTCGCCCGTTGACGTGTCAACCGAAATAATATCGCCAACCTTTATAAAAGCCGGCACCTTGACAATTGCGCCCGTCTCAAGTGTCGCATCTTTCAAAACGCTGCTAGTCGTATCACCTTTAACCACCGCCTCTGTATAGGCCACTTCCAAATAAACATTTTTTGGCATCTCGACGGTAATCACCTTACCGTCAAAGAATTGCAAAGCCAGCTCGTCGCCCTCTTTCATGAAGTTTTTAGCTTCGTCAACCAAATCGGCCGACAACTCAAACTGCTCAAAACTATTCGGATCCATGAAAAAGAAAGCTGAACCATCATTGTATAAATATTGGACAGTTTTGCTAGTCACCTCGGCTGGCTCAATCTTATCTTGGCCTTTAAAAGTTTTGGGAATAACCGCACCAGTAATTAAATTCTTCAATTTGACATTAACAATAGAACCGCCGCGACCCATCACTTTCTGGTTGTAGTCAATCACTCGATACGGTTGACTGTCAATTTGGCACACTACGCCTTTTTTCAAATCAGTTGGTTGATACATTTCATCTCCTTTTGCGTCTTAGAAATACCCTTCAGCGCACGACAAAGCATTTCGTACGCTGGAAAATTCCCTAATCTCGCGTCACAAACGGTAACAGAGCCAGATGACGCGCCCGCTTTACCTCGCGAGCCAGCATCCGCTGCAATTTAGCACTCAAGCCCGTCTTGGAAATCGGCTCGATTTGGCCGCTCACCGGACTAATATAGCGCAACAGTGTCTTCACCTCTTTATACGAGAATACTACTGGAGCATCCTTGCGCATTTTTTTTGCCATATTTTATAATCCTTTCTAATCGTTAAAATGGGATCTCGCTTAAGTCGATTGGCTTATCGTCGATATCCTCAACGACCACATCTTTGGTGCTAGTCGCTGGCGGCGGTGTCGATGCCGGTGTATTACTGTCGTTGCGACCTCCAACAAAGTTGAAATCTTCGACTACCACCTCGACAGCCGACCGCTTATTACCATCTTTATCTTCGTAGCTACGCTGGTCGAGCCGGCCGCTCACCAAAAGCGGCGCGCCTTTTTTGACATATTGCGAGATAATCTCGCCCGGCTTGCCCCATGCTACGCAGTTAATGAAGCTGGTCTGGTCTTGCTGCTGGCCGTCTTGGTTGCGCCAACTCCGGCTAACCGCTAAACTAAAATTAGCTACGCTCTGACCGCTCGTCGTTGTCCGCAGTTCAACGTCGCGCGTCAGATTTCCCATTAATATTACTTTATTAAACCCCTTTGCCATGATAGATCTCCCTCCTATTTATGGCTTAATCTTCGCTGCTTTCAGTCTCGCGTTCAGCCGCGCGTTTCTTGGCCTCTGCCAAAGCAGCACGCGCCTTATGATCTATTTTGACCAATAAATATCGAATAACTTCGTCGCTAATATTCAGTGCGTTGCTAATCTTGAGCGGCGCGTCCGCTGGCAGCTCGACATCCATCGACACATACACCGCAAAATCTTCGCCTTTGATGCTGTAAGCGAGGCGATTTTTGCCCCAATTGTCCTCGGCCTTAACCGAACCGCCGTTATCGGCGATCAGCTGCTTGACTTTACCAAGCACCGTATCCAAATTCGCCTCCAAATCAGGCCGAATAAGAACCGTCAGCTCGTATTCTCTCATACATTACCTCCTTGGTATCCGTACGGATGGTTACGTTATCTCACGCAACCTTAGGTTTAATATCACCTAATATTATACCCTATCCACCTCAAAAAAGCTAGCTACCCGCAATAACCTACCGCTTCTACAGCATACTGAACTGTTCCAACTAATACGTACGGCTGGCAGCATATTCGTCGCCATGCAGCATACTGTTCAGAATATCTCGATCGATAGCCTCGACAAATTCCACCGCTGTTTCTCTAATATTTTCTCTAATTTCTAAAATGCTGCCAACTTCTCGATAGTCCTGTACGTTTCTCCACAGCTCCTCAACAATAGAGTTTCGAATATCCTTCATCACTGCATATGGATTATTTATTGCTAATATTTTATCAACATCCATTTGGACTATATGATTTGCTAAATTCACAACATTATCGCTACTTAAATTCCGAAATTCTTGGCGAAAACGCTCCATACCGAGACCACCCGAATCGTCTTTATATTCTTCGGCGACCCGACAAATTTCATCTAATTTCTCGTCTATAACGCCAAACAAGCGCCGCGTGCTATCTTCGAGATCTACTTCTTTACTGTCAAGATCCGAAATATAGTTCGATAATTCTCCCTTAGTTTGCAACAGAAAATCTCGAATCAACATCCGATTGCCAATCCCTTCGAGGACTACATTATGCGGCAGCACCGCAGCCTGATCTCTAATCTTTGCAGGATCTTTTTGTTCTAATCCAGCCAGAAAGCCACTAGATAAAAAATCAGAAGCTTTTTGCGGCAGTCCTTCCATATTCTCATAGTATAGCACGGTTGTTTTCCTGCCTTTCTGCCAGACGCCTGCGCCTATATTGACGAGCTCTTTCTATATTAACCAAACTATCTCTCGTCACGCCATCCTTGCGATACGGACGCACGATATTCGTACCCGGAGGCATACACACATCTTCCATACTTAAACTCCTAGCTCTTTTGACCATTCTTGCTATCGTAACTTCAAAATCAAAGTCAGACGTAGAGTGAGAGCCGGTAATATGAGCTCCGCGGGCAGCCGTTTTGGAGTAATGAGCTGAGTAATATGCTTTAACAGGAAGTTTTTCGCCGGTATACAACCAATCGACTGCAAGCCCCTGTTCTATCCTTTGTTTATTAGCTGTAATCAATTGTACTTCAATTTGCTTCCTTATTTCTGGGTATTGACCAATTAGCGAAATATAGACCTTCCTAAGTTGCCAGCCGCTAATAGTCCAATCATCTAGCAGCACAACCCTCAAATGTTCTTTCGGCGCCTGTGCAATGTCATCTCGATCGACAAGAACTCTACCGCCATATTTTTCCCAGTCTTCCTCGCTAAAATTAGCTAATATAGCCTCAAGAAGATATTCATCGCTCTTTATTTGATTACCATAAATAGTTTTATCGTCTGTTTTTTTATCTTTTAATTTGGCAATTTCTCCAGCGATAACGCAAATTTGCAAATCAGCATCCGCCTCCATAACCGCCTTCCAATTAGCAGCGATACCAGCTGCCGCTTTTTTGTATTCTTTTTCACCAATAAATGTCAATTTATCGCGTATAGATCGAGCATCATCCGCATATTTGCCGCCCAAGCTCCCCTCCATTTTAGCGAGGAACTCATCAAGCTGGCGTAGCATTTCGTATTCTGTTATTTCTGCTCTATCACCCATATACGAATCCTCCGACGTTTTAGTTCCTAAAG
This sequence comes from uncultured Candidatus Saccharibacteria bacterium, assembly GCA_963531145.1. Classification (GTDB taxonomy): domain Bacteria; phylum Patescibacteriota; class Saccharimonadia; order Saccharimonadales; family Saccharimonadaceae; genus Saccharimonas. Next base: position 5,054 of record CAUSEX010000010.1, on the reverse strand, counting down.
ATTTTCCTAATCCAGCAATATATGTAACAATATTACCTCTATCTTCCTCATCGTCTGCTAATTGATCAGATAAATGCGGAGCAACTTCAGCCGTATTTTTCAATTCTAATAGCCAAGCTGCCTCTTCAGGGCTAATTTCATCACCTACCGCGGCTTGTTCGGCCTCAGAATCAGTCATTGACGACCCTATGGGTACGAGGTGATATTCGTCAGTATACGAGCTATCCTCCCGCATCGCACTTACCTCTAGTTTTTTAGCATGAGCTGCTACTGCGCTAGCTATAGATCTATTATGCGCGTCTACCGAATATTCTGGCGTGATCCCAGAACTTCCCGCTGGTATAAGTTTTCTTTTAGCACTTTTCATAGATGCCCAGATCAAGCCAACTATCGAATGTTTTGGATCTTGCTCGGCATCGTCACCTGGACCGTATTCAATATCTTCGCGCATAAAACTTATCTGTCATTATGGCCGCCAGCCTTACCCAGCCCTGGCATTAACAGTTTATCAGCATTAGGTACAGGCCTATCTTTGTTAGCTGCAGCAATCAATTCTTCTGTCATATTTGTTTTAACTTCTTACTATTTTGTAGTAGCACAAAATATGAATAATGTCAAACTACCGTACTAGCTCACCACCTCTACGACAGCTCGTAAGTAAGCTATCAGAGACCTGCTGGCATCAAAAATACCTGCCATCAGGCAGGTATTTTATCCTAATTCTTACTTTTATTTATTATTTAGATTCACCCCAATTATCTTCTTGTACCATATCAACTACTCTCTGTACTTGTGCCACTGCGCTCTCGCCAGATAAGCCATCCTTGCCCTTATCAACCCCGCTAACACCGTCGTGTTCATCTATTCTAAGACGCCAATTCTCATCGCCGCCAGTGAGAGAATTATGGTCTAACGTTTCATCAATCAGAGCGTCGTCTCCGTTAATGTCTACGACCGACTTAATCTCGCTGATACTAACACGACCGCTGTTTATAAAATCCTTAGCCTCGTCTATAGTTAGTTAGCCATCAGCCATTAGATTATCAAAATCTCGAGGGTTATCAGATTTAAATGTGAAGCCTGTCCTTGATAATGCGCCTTTTTTATCACGCTTACCTCTATTACTATTATTCTCTAAGGTAACTCTGACATATGTACCTGGTTTACTAATATCGCCCGTTATCGGATTTTTGTACTCTGAACCTGTGTTGTACGCAAATACGCTCATATCATCACCATTGTCATTACGATAGCTAGAATAGTCGCCATCTTCATCGACATAGCGAGGATCTTTTCCTTCAAATTCCCCGATTTTATCCGAAACAGCCTCGGCTGCTATACTTGTCGCTTCGCGCACTTGCCCACTATCCATCGCAGGCTTATGTGCCTCATGCCAGATACCAACGGCTGCCGCAACAGACAGAGCAAGAGCACCTAGTCTTCTCGCGTGGCGTTTCAACTTTTCCCTTTTGCCAGGCCGCTCAGCGCCTGCGGTAGGATTGAGCTCTTTAGTTTTATTCATATATTTATCGTATCCTTTTCTGTCTATAGACGGTTAATGACGTAAACTGCTTATGATTATACTCCATATTTGATAATTTGTCAAGTATATCTCCGCAATTATTTAGTCATTGCAATCATTGGATACTTTGTCAGAAGATTGTAATGCTTTTACCATCTAATTTTGCGGCCAAAATCGTAATTGTGCTATGATGCTAGAATGCATGTTGCTATCCAGGGCCAAGCTGGCTCGTTTCACAACCAAGCCGTCCAGCAGTGGTACGGCGTCGACGCCGAGATTATACCCTGCACCACTTTCAGCGAAGTCTTCACCGCCTACGACAGCGGCGACGCCGACGCAATTATTACAGCGGTCGAAAACACCCTATTTGGCAGCATTAACGAAGTTTACCGTTATATCGAGGAATGCAGTGCGCCGATCGTCGGCGAAATCAAGCTGCCTGTCGAGCAAATGCTAATTGGTCTACCAGACGCCAAAATCAGCGATATTACTGAGGTTTATTCTCACCCGGTAGCTCTTTCTCAATGCCGCTATTTCTTGCAGGAACACCTACCGCAGGCAACACCAATTGAATTTTTCGATACCGCTGGTGCCGTCGAATTTATCAAGCAAAACGGCTCCCGGCACTACGCCGCTATCGCCAGCCAAACTGCTGCTGAATTATATAATTTGCCAATACTACAGCATTCCATCCACGACAATCCCGATAATATCACCCGCTTTTTGGTAATTGAACCGTCTAATGCGCCTGCTGATGCTAATCGTGCTTCTCTGGTCATCACCACCGACCATCAGCCTGGCGCCCTCGTCGAGGTATTACAGATATTCGCCAAGCGCCGTATCAATCTCGCCAAATTACAATCGCAGCCAATCGTCGGACAGCCTTGGAAGTATAAATTCTTTATCGTTGTCGACTGCGCTAGACAACCGCTTTACCAAGCTATCCGCGACATTGAGCGCAGCAATCACGAGGTGACTATCCTCGGCGAGTACGTTGGCGCAAATTAGCTCTAGAAATCACCACCCGGGTTAATCTCGTCCACGCTAGATATCAATACCTCGCGCGGCCGCGAACCATCAGCTGGACCAATAATTCCTTGCTCTTCCATTTCTTCAATGATCCGTGCTGCTCGCGAGTACCCAATTCGTAGTTTGCGCTGCAATAACGACGTCGAGGCTTTGCGCATCTGCACTACCACTTGCACTGCATCTTTGAACATATCGTCGCCACTATTACCACCGAAGTCCATCACTACGCCGCCCTTACCGTTTAGCTGCACTGGCTGGCTAACGATTTCATCATTGTACTGAGGCGGCGCCTGCATCCGCAGCTGATCAGTAATTTTGTTCACCTCGCTGTCCATCACCCAAGCGCCCTGAATACGCTTCGGTTTCGGCATGCTAGCAGTTTTGATTAGCATGTCTCCCTGGCCCAACAATTTCTCGGCGCCAGCCTGATCAAGAATTGTCTGGCTATCTGTCTGGCTAGCTACCGTAAAGGCAATGCGCGCCGGCACGTTGGCCTTGATGAGACCAGTAATCACATCAACGCTCGGGCGCTGCGTCGCCAGCACCAGATGAATACCAACCGCCCGCGCCTTCTGCGCCAGACGGACTATCAGACCCTCGACATCACGCTTGGCTACCATCATCAGATCGGCCATCTCGTCAATCACAATCACGATATACGGCATTGTACCTTCATCAACTTGCTGTACATTGCCCTTTTCATCGGCAACGCCAATTTTCTTACCTTTCGCCTTAGCGCGCTCATTGTAAGTCTTGATATCGCGTACCCGCTCTTCGGCCAGCAAGCTATAACGGCGCTCCATCTCGTTAACTGCCCATTTCAGCGCGCTCATTGTCTTTTCTGGCTCGACAATCACCGGCGTTAATAAGTGCGGTATATCTTGATACGGTGCCATCTCGACCTGCTTCGGGTCGACAAGAATTAACTTCATATCACTCGGTGCATTACGATACAACAAACTGCTTAGCAGCGTGTTGATCATTACCGATTTACCCGATCCAGTTTGACCAGCCACTAGCAAGTGCGGCATTTTGTTAAGTTCGCCGACAAACGGCAGTCCTGAAATGTCTTTACCAATCGCAAAACTCAGCGGCTCTTTGCGGCGGCGCCATTCAGCGCTTTCTAAAATTGAACGGATACGTACGTCGGCCGCTTTTTTGTTCGGTACTTCAATACCGACAGCCTTTTTGCCTGGAATCGGCGCCTCCATGCGCAAGCTCGACGCCGCCAAATTCAGCGCAATATTGGTTTCTAGCGCCGTAATCTTGCTCAACTTGATACCCGCCGGCGGCCGCAGCGTATACTGAGTCACTTTCGGGCCGATATTAGCGCCTTCCATATCGACGTTGATATTAAATTCGCGTAAAGTATCCTGGATAATGCGCGCGTTCTGCTTGATATCGCCCGCATCAGCCGGCGCTTCTTTCTTTTCAAGCAAATCAAGACCAGGAAATTGCCAGTTCGGGTCGCTAACCGCCAGCATCGCCATTTTGTCGTCGCGATCGGCTTCGGCTTTTTTAGCTTGCGGTTTGATTTTAAGCTTCGCACTTTGCTTGCTGTCATCTTGCGACACCGTCGGCACGCCTTCATTAAGCTTGAAATCGTCCATCTTGCCGTGATCATCTTCGGCAGCTTTGCGCATAACCTGGACATTAGCTTCGTTTTCTGCCTTTTCGTTGCTGGCTACTGCCGTCTTGAACATTGCTGCAATATCGCTAAACCGCAGTTGCAACACAAACAATAGCGTAATCGCAATCAGCAAAATATAAATAAAAATACCGACTGGTATATTAACCAGCGATAAGACGACCGAATTCAAACCATCGCCGACAACACCGCCAGTCGACAGCGCACCCTTTTCACGAAACAGCCCGAATAAGCCGCTGGACCAAATAACTATCAAAATTGAGGCAAATTTCATGACTGCTGGCAATCGGTTGTTTTCGGCGCCAAATATTCTAACAGCTACATACAAACCGACAACTGGCACTATATAAACCGCCCAGCCAATCGTTCGCTTAGACACTTCTAGCATTTGATTAAGTAACGGACCGCCCGCACCGAACCACGACACCACCAGCAATGCCGATAGCGCCATCAACAGCACCGCCGCAACTTGCGGCCAAAACCCAGAGGGTACTTCATGCTGCGGTGCTGGTGCTTTCGCTGCTTTGCTAGCGCGTGCTGTACGAGTTGTTTTAGTCGATTTTCGAGTTCGCGTCGTCTTTTTCTTTGCCATAACCGTTACCTATTGTACTCTGTTTATATCTAAAAGGGTATACTACTATTGTAGCATAAATTACTACAAAAAGCAATAGCGCTATCTGTTAGTACGAGCGGCTGTCTGAGCGGTCGCGCGGCACTACTGTCTCGGTATCAGGGGTCTGTTTGCGCGGGAAACGCTTGCCTGACGGCTGCGGCATCAACGGCTGGCTAGCAGATTTAGCTTGCGGGGCGCGGCCGTGCGCTTTCGCTGCGCCGCCAACTTCATTAACTACTGGA
>CAUSEX010000009.1:0-28173 GCA_963531145.1 uncultured Candidatus Saccharibacteria bacterium | reverse complement strand
GCGTCAGCGTCAACCGTTTGTCCGTACAGGCTGGCAAACATTTTCAATTGTTCGCGCAAGGTCAACTTGTCGTAAAACATTGTCGACTGCAGCTGAATGCCGATGATGTTTTTAATATGCTTCGGCTGCTTGGCAACATCAATTCCGTCGATGGTCGCCGTACCGCCGTCAATCGGCCGGAGCGCCTCCAGCATCTCTAGCGTCGTCGTCTTGCCGGCGCCATTCGGCCCGAGGATACCGAAAATCTCGCCTTTCTTGACCTCAAACGACACGCTATCGACGACATTCTTGCCATCGTACGTCTTGACGAGTTGGTCAACTATTATGATTGGTTCGGGTTGAGCCATATAAATTCCTTTCTACTCCCTAACAGAGAAACATCGCGCACGATGATCGCTCGCTTTTGAGATTATTATAGCATAAGAAACCCTATTTCATCGGTGCGGTTTTGAATAACGCCCATGCTGCTAGCATAGAGTAATTAACAATCTGACCGTTAGAAATCATCTGCTCAAGTTTGTTAATTTCTAACCAACTACTGGAAATAAACTCTGTTTCATCCGGTTGGAGCGAATAATTATCTCGAAAAGTGCCGCGCGCACAAACAACGTACAGCTTAGCATTGGTACGGCGATTGTCGGCATAAAACCAACCAATTTGCTGAAAATCTTCCGCCAAAATATTAGATTCTTCCGCCAATTCGCGCTGGGCAGCTTGCTCGGGAGTCTCACCTTCTTCAATTTTACCGCCAGGAAATTGATACAATATATCATCAACCGGATACGAATATTCCCGCTGAATAAGTACTTTGCCGCCGTTTTGGCAAATGATAATCACACCGCCTTTACCTTGATATACTTGCCGTAAATATAACGACCTTTTACCATCTGGCAATTCTACCTCATCTTCCGCCAATATCATCCGCGGATGCGTAAAAACCACCCGCGACGACAAACGGCGCCATTTCTGCGGTTTGCTGTGTCTATTCATCTTTATAAAACTCTGTTAAATGATTTGACTTGATATTTGAAAGGTATGTTTCACACCTTATCCATTGCTTAAACATAACATTTGCCTCAATTACATTTTAACAGTCAAACAACTTTCGCGATATAATTATTACATGAAGCACCAGCAGGCGGCGGCGCCCAAATTTTTCTCAAAGAAACGCTGTATTATTTTAAGCGTAATTGCGCTGTTGCTTATCGTACCAATCACAGTCATTACTCAGCCGAAAATTGCCGATAAGCTGTCGTCTCTCATTAATTCCACGCGCCTCGATAGGTCGCCTGGCGAAGCGGCTTTTCCAGATATTGATACGGTAAATTTAAGCCCAACTCGCCAAAAAATTATCAGCTTAGCAAAGACTGAATTCAAGGCGCAATCTGCTGGCACTAAGTTCAGCCAGGGCGCCGAGGAGGCGTGGTGTGCTAACTTTGTGAGCTGGATCATGTATCAAGCGGGCGCGCCGCTGAAAAACCCGCACACCGGCGGTTGGCGCATTCCGGGGACGTTTACCTTGCGCGAGTACTACGAGGCAAACGGCCGGTTCAAGCCTGCTAATTCCGGCTACCAACCGCTTCCTGGCGACGTGGCAATTTACCGCAATTCGCCAGTGTTCGGCGACCACACTAACATTGTCTTGAAAAATGACAACGGCGCGCTGACCACTGTCGGCGGCAATGAGACAAACCGCATCCGCGTGTTCGTCAATCATGACAAGCAATATGACGGGCTGTTGGGATACGGCGTACCAACAAATAACTAACTTTTCCAGTCAGCGCTGCGTTCTTAAACTAAAACACAGCCAGCTTATCGTTTCCGCAAGAAGAACCCGCCCAGCGCGCAAGCCGCCACGATACTAACCACAGTAATTTTCCAAAACATCAGCGGATCATTAGCGCCAGGCACCGGCACATTCATGCCGAACAACCCAGCAATCATCGTTGGGATAGTCAGCGCCACGGTGATTACCGTCAGCAAGCGAATCGTCTCGTTCAGGCGGGTATCCATCACTGCCCGGTAGCTATCGCGGACGTTAGTAATAGTGCGTAGCAAGCTCTTACAACGGGCAATTACCTGCTCCAAATCGATCGACAAATCCTCGACATCCTCTTTGTCATCCGCCCGCAGGCGCAAACCGCTAGTAGCCAGCAATTTCTCGACCGCCCAGTTCATCGGGATGAGCGCGTCCAGGTAGTCGTTCAGCTTGCGCTCGTATTCTGCCAGCGTAGCAATATCCTTGACTCGCAGCGTATGAATATTATCGGTAGCCGCTCGCATTTGGCGGTTAATCGCTGCCACCCGCCGCTGATACTGCCTAGATATCGCGTCAATCATATCAACCAACAATTCAACCGGTCGGTCGGTGCGCGAACGCGCTTGGTCGATAAACGGCTGCCACAATCTGCCCAAGCTATCGCGAGACAAGGTTACGGCATAGTCCTTATTCAAACAAAACAAAATCGGTGTCGTGAAATCGTTAAAATCATCGTCGGTATCTGGCAGCCGGGCGATTAGATACGTCCAATCGTCGTCGATCTCCAGGCGCGGCACCTCATGCGGATCAAGCGCGTCGCTCAGCAAATCATTATCAAGTCCCAGCGACAACAATTCAGCCAGCTCGTCCTCGTTCGGACGTTCGCAGCGCACCCACGAACCTGTCCGCAAGCTTTCCAGCGGCTTGATTTGCTGATTTTTAGCACTTGAATGAAGATACTGTAGCATTCCCTTTTTATACTATAATTTACTGATATTTTCAATGATTTTGGCGTCCTGCGGGTAGAAAATCTACTATAGCACTTTTATGAAAGTCCTATAGCAAATTGCGAACTACCCAACCTTTCTCAAAAGTACCGTGTTGGTTTTAGCAGCAGCCCAGCACCCCTAATACATTACAAATGTTATACTATACCTATGCCTGCCAAAAAATCACCAAAGAAGCCGCCAGCAAAAACACCAGCGGACAAAGCCGATAAGCCTAAATCAGCTAGCAATAAAGCAGCCAAGCCTAAACATACCCGCCGCATAGCAAAAACAAAAACCAAGCCCGCCAAATGGCGAAACGCGCTGATAGCGATATTGTTATTGACGGCAATGGCAGTGGTTTTATCGGGGCTAGTTTACGCATATTTTAACCAGCTGTCGCCGCGCCGCCCGACTGCTTTATCTGACGAGCAATACTATTTCACCGATTCGCGCTACTCTGGCATTCGTTCTAAGTTCGTGACGCGCCAGACTAACCGCGAGAAAGTTTCGATTGAATATCCGCTGACGAAAAACAATAAGATCAATAAAACCGTCGCTCAGGCAATTGACCGCGCTGACAGCGATTTCCGCTATGCCGCCACCAATATTCTGACATTCGACCAGCCGCTAACCGAAACGATTAGCTACCAAGTGACGCATAATAATTCGGTAGCTTTATCGATCATTGTCAATATTAAGCAAGATATGCACGGCGCGCATCCGGTGTCGCTAGCGCATTTTTGGACATTTGATAAAAAATCTGGCGAGGTGATTAGCCTGAGCGATTTGACCGAGCAATCAGAGAAAGCGGCTGGAGAAATCGTGGCGGCTGCCCGAAACAACATCAATGAGACCATCAAGCAGCGCCAGCAGGCAGAGCTGGATCTTAATGAAACGATTACCCAAGAAACGCTATCGAATTTCGTTATTACCGATGGCGGCAATAGTCTAGCTTGGCCGATTGGACAGGCGTCGCTCTTACCGTCAGCCTACGGCGAAATGACGATCAAAGTGCCGATCGCCGCCGTTGCCAAATATCTGCAAAATCCAACGGCTCGGAAGCTAGCTAACATCCCCAAGCCACCAGAACCAAAACCAAAGCCAGCGCCAGCCGCGCCGCCAGCCGCGAATTCTGGGGGTAAAGTGATTGCCTTAACATTTGACGACGGGCCGGGACCGTACACCGCACAGCTGCTGGATATTTTAGATCAGCATGGTGCTAAGGCGACGTTTTTCTTGATCGGCAGCAAAGTCTCCGCGCAAGCCAACGTCGTACGCAGCATCCATGCGCGCGGCCACCAACTAGGCAATCATTCGTGGTCGCACCCGGAACTGCCTAAGCTGCCGGTTGGCCAAATTGCCAGCGAAATCGACCGCACCAACGACGCCATCAAGCAAGCCACTGGCGTCACACCGGCTATTTTGCGCCCGCCGTACGGTGCAGTCAACGGCGTTGTCTTGGAGCAGCTTCGCCTGCGCGGCATGTCGTCAATCTTATGGTCGGTCGACACCCGCGACTGGGCTGACCGCAATAGCGACATCGTCTGCTCGCGGGCCGTCGCTGGCGCTCGCCCCGGAGCTATCATCCTGATGCATGACATTCACCAAACGTCAGTTGGTGCCGTACCATGCATCCTCAGCGCACTGAAGCAGCAGGGTTATTTGTTTGTGACGGTACAGGGGCTGATCGGCAATATGGCGGCGGGAGCTGGGTATCCGTAGGATTATAGATGGGTGTTACGGCTGCTCGTTACAGCGGCTATTCTGCCTTATCTATCTCAAACACCTTATATCTCGAAGCCGCGCCGCGCACTAATTTTATCTTTGATGGCGCCACGCCAAAGTATTTGGCCAATAGCTTTGCCGCTACCACATTTGCTCGCCCTTCAATAGCCGGAGCCTTGGCGTATACTGTCAGCGAACCATCATCACCAACCACGACTTCTTCGCGGTGACGAGAGTTGGGCTTGAGATGGACGGAGATTTTCATACAATTTGATTATTTCTAAACCAAAAATTCATCGGCATATACAAATTAGCCGTCTTAATACTTATCCAGGATCTTCAAAATAGCGTCTGAAAGCTCATCAAATTCTTGTTGAGCCTTCATAATATTTTCGCGAGAGCCAGGCTGCGTTGCCTCTGCTTCATTGGGATTAATGTTGAAAATCGCAACGCCTGATTCGTGCGTAATTGCCGGCAATCGACCGTAATCCTGAATATCGTGCAGCGACACGCGACTACTAGACGCAACCAGCCCGTTCCGACAATGGCGTTCGCTTAAGAATTTTTGAACTCGTTCTGGAATTTGATCAATCCACTTGCGGTGGTCTTTAATCGGTTTTTGGCCATACACATTGTACGAATTCAAGATATAGCCGATAAACAACCCTTCGCCACCCAATACGAATTGACTTTCAATACCGCTGCTTAGTGCTTTACCGGTATTACGCCAGTTGATTTTCCACTTTTCAAACATGATACCAAGGTTTTCGATGCCCTGCAGACTAAGCGCATCAGGCATTAGCGGTACGACAAAATAATCGCTGCCGAGCAAGATTACTCGATTCAGCAACCCTAACGTCGGCGAGGTATCAATCACGAAGATATCAACTTGATCGCTCAAGCCTTTTTCGCGCAGGAAACGATCTATTGCGCTCGTTTGGAAATAGCCGAGCTGCTCGCCAGCCGCAGCCGAGTTGTAGCCAGTCGATAGAACATTCTCATAATCGCTTAGTCGCATGTCGCCGCGTAGTAAATACAGATTCTCGGGCGCGCCCTTGGCTTGCTCAAATTGTGCCGCCAAATCAATATCCGATCCTCCCTCAATCACTCCGCGCAGCACGTCGTAAATCGTCTTGCTCATCCCTGAGAAAATAGTATTCTCGTAATATTCTTCGCCAAGCGCTAACCGCGTCAAATTACACTGCGGGTCAAGATCAATTAGCGCCGTCTTATAGCCCTTGTTAGCAAACTGCACCGCAGCGTTATACGCCAGCGTTGTTTTACCAACGCCGCCCTTATTATTAAAGAAAACCAGTTTTTTAGAGCGAGGGAACTTCATATATTGATTTTAGCATAGAGATAGGTAACCCCTATGCTATAATAATGAAAATGAAAACTGTTGTTGCGGCCTTAATAGAAAAAGATGGCAAGTATCTATTAGCCAAAAGAAATTCGGATAAACCACTTGGTGATTTATGGGAGTTTCCTGGTGGAAAAGTTGAAATCGGCGAATCAGAACCAGAGGCCTTGAAACGCGAGATTATCGAAGAGTTTAATGCTGTAGTTGACGTTAATAAATTACTAGCTGAAGCTAAAATTGATGACAAGACTGTATTAAAACTATATGCCTGCAGACACAATCTTGGCGGCTATCACACCAAAGAACACTCAGAGATTGCCTGGCTTGACAATATCAACGCAGCAAATAACTATGAATTAGCACCAGCTGATATTAAGCTACTTGAGCAAATAACTAATACTACACCACGACTTCACGAATTACAGGTTGGTAAATACTACACCAACAATGATATCCATCGTATATTTTCAGTTAGTACACAAAGTGGTATGCGTAGATCTAAACGCACGAATAGCCTGGTTTTGATTGCTAGACATAACCATAATAATCCGTACGAAGATAAGTGGGGAGCAGATGGTATTATACACTATACTGGTATGGGGCTATCCGGTAATCAATCTATCAACTATTCACAGAACAAAACTTTAGCTGAATCACGAAGCAACGGCATCAACGTTTATTTATTCGAATCAAATAAGCCAAACGAATACACCTATAGCGGGAAAGTAGAGCTTGCGAGTGATCCATATTACAAAACCGAAGAAGATGAAAATGGACATGAAAGACAGGTTGTAAAATTTCCTTTACGTATCTGTAAATAAAGTATTTTTCATTAAATATGCGGGGTGTTTAATTACTAGAACGATATCACCTCCAGCTCCCGCGGCAAAATCTCCTGCACTTCTACCGAACCTGCCACCAAATGGTAATCGTGCAACCTTGACGGCAAATCACGCTCGACCGAACGCCAATTGACTGGGTGATTTTCATCAAAATAATCCAGCAGCTCCGCATTCAGAAAATGGTCGCGCGGCAGATCCACCGAACCGTCCTGATTGACGACCAGCGCTATCGACAAGCCCGACGTCACACCATCTTCATTCTTGGCATACGCCGCCGTCACCAAATGAACCAGCGGCTCAAACTTCAATACCGACTGGTCGCTCGCCTCCACCTGTGCCTGGCCACGACGCACTAGCTGCTGACTGATTTTTGTTGTCAATTCATCAACACTCGGCTTACCATCGCCAGCTCGGCAATAATCGCAACCATCCGCCGCCTCGACATATTCCAATAGCAAATCCATATCGACGTCAGTATCCTTAACGCCGTTTTGCAACAATTGCTCCACCATTTCATGCAGCGCGCCCAGCAAACTATAATCGTTGGCACTCCTGGCAGCATCGCCAATACGGATGATGGCGCGAGCGATGGTAATGGTTTTGCTTGGCTTGCTCATACATTCTCCTGGATATTTTTACGCCACTCGGAAAGCACTTGTAGACACCCGGCAGCCAACAATGAGCGAAAAGAATAGTTTGCGTGTGTATCAGATGTCACAATTACCATCTCCGACCATAGTCAACGCCTGCCGCAAACTCCGCACCGGCGCCGCATATGGTATATTAATTTCTGCAAAATGCTGGCGGGCTGCAGTAATTTTAGCTCGTTCATTAGCACTCAAGTGATTATCATTAATATCATCTGAGCCTTTCGTCTCGGCAACAAAGTAAATCCGCTCATCGCCGTCAAACGCTACTGCCCAATCTGGATTATACTTACCAACCGGTGTATCAATCTTGAACCAACTTGGTAGCTTAATATAAAACTTAACGTCGGTATTGTCCTCCAGCGACTGCATGAATTCACGCTCAACTTCCGAATCAACCGCCACATAATCGTAGACGGTTTTTGTTTGATCAGTCACTGCAATTGCCCCACTCTTCATCGCTGCATCATACAGGTATGCTTGTAATTCACTATTCTCAAACAACGTCATATCATAATGCTCACCCGTTCTGTGATATTTAACACCATCAACCGCCAAGCGCCGCTTCACACGATTAATCGCCTGGGCTGTTTCATCAATCACCTGTTGTGGATTAATAGCCATCTGCTCAAACATCCCCGCCCGATCAAGTACATCAAATATCACCCGGCGGGTCATCTGCGTCCGGAGCTGAATATCCGCTAATAAATTCTGTATCTTTACCTCAGTTTGACGTGCCGCATAGGCGTTAAAACCGGTCTCGCGCACCATAAAGCCTCTATCATTATTCATTGAGTCAATCAGTGTTTTAGTATCAGCGATATGCGGTTTGCTAATAGCGACCTGCGCTAATTCATTAGCCGCCTCCGTTACTAACTTCTCTGTATCAATTGCCACCCGGTAGATCGTCTTATGCTTAATTTTATCCCATAATTCCTTAAAGGCTGGGTCAAGCGCCCGTGATTTTTGAAACCTGACGACTCGCCGATCATCACGATTCTTGATTCGCCCACCGAAGCGAATGCCTGTTTCTTCCTCAATTTCCGTCTGAAGCTTGCGACTAAAATCAGCATAACTCTCATTGGCAATCACTGTCAGTATATTGACGCTATCATCATAGACTCGTTGTCCGTCAATATTCACTGGCAAGCGCAGACCTCGCCCGATCTCTTGGCGCTTTTTCATTTGGCTTGACGTTTCGTTAAGCGTACAAATTTGAAATACGTTAGGGTTATCCCAGCCCTCACGTAGTGCCGAGTGACTAAAGATAAACCGTAACGGCTCGCCGGTATCCAGTAGCCTTTCCTTATCCTTCATAATCAAGTTATACGCCGTATCATCATCCTTAGTGCGACCACCCTCACCCTTGGTGTCACGAGAATCTTTCCATTGGCCATTCTTATTCGCCGCAAAATAGCCATCGTGCACCTCACTCGCCGACAAGCCGTCCATCACGCCAGCGTATTTTGGTTTAGACGCCACCTTGGCGTACGCCCCCTCAAACCACTTGGCGAATTTACCTTTCTGGGCGCCATTCGCCGTATACTCACGATAATTTGCCACTTTATCAATGAAAAATAGGCTCAGCACTTTGACGCTACTCCCCAGTCGGCGCTGTTTATCAAAGTGATCGTCAATCGTCAGTTCAATCTGTCGCTTGATGATGTCATCATGCAGACTTTCATCACGTTGACCAACGTAGACTACTTTACCATTACTAAACTCGACGCAACCATCGCCGTGATTGATCGACTCGACATAGTAGCCGGCATAGACTGAACGCCCTGTCTTCGCCTCCAGGTCATCACCCGGAAAAGCCTTGATGACCTTGCGTTGCAAGCCATACTCGTCACTCGCATCCACCTCTATCTTGGCGAATGAGCGAGTCTTCGACTGACGCTCCAACGACAATACATTGATATATGCATCATTATAATTATCCTCACTCTGGACACTATGCACCTCAATCTTCTTGACCAAACCCTTGTCATAGGCATCGACCGGAGTCAGCCGGTAAAGCAAATTGTATAGATGCTTGTGCGTGGCACTATAGCGCAACGTGCACAGCGGATTAAGACTGGCAATAGCATTCCGCCGTATGTCCGTCTCCATATTCTGCGGCTCATCGAGAATAACCACTGGGCGAGTAGCCTTGATAAAATCGAGCGGCCGACCATAGTCACTCTGCCGATTCATCACATTCTGCGCCTTAGCGAAGCTATCAATGGTAATCACCATGATCTGCAACGTATCGTTCGTCGCAAACTCACGAGCCTGACCTGTTTTCTTGCTGTCCCAGACGTAGCAATCCATCTCCGGCTTACTATAAAGATCGGCGAAATGCTCCCTAGTAATCGCCAAATTCTTCAACACACCCTCACGGATCGCCACGCTCGGCACCACGATGATAAACTTCTTCCAGTCGTAGTGCTGATGCAGCTCATGAATCGTCCGCAAGTACACATAAGTTTTACCTGTACCGGTCTCCATCTCGACAGAGAAGTTCATACCATACTTCAGAGATTTTTCGCCGATTTCTAGCGGAAAAGTCGTCGGAATGCTAAAGCTGCCTTCTTTAGTCTCGCTTTTTTCGATACCATTTTTCTCTTGAATTTTATGCGTATTTTTAGTAATCTGCGCTATATCCAGCGTCAAGCTATTTCCTATAGCGATTGTCGCTTCCAAGCTTAACTGCCTATCCTGATCCATACGACGATTCGCACCGTCAATGTCTTTTGTCTGCCCAGCAAATACATCCACCACCGCATTGATGGCATCGAGTTGGTAATGCTGATTGGGGTCAAATTTTAGTTTCATAAAGCCAATCAAGTACCTTTCCTGCTACCCTTTAAAGATCCGTTATCTATCTCCGCGGCGGCTTTTCCTCTTGTTAATATGTCCAGCAGACTTAGAAACGCTTGCTTCATATCAATCCAGTCGGATGATTTGATCTCTACTACATCACCTGCTTTGTAGTTCTTTATATTTGCGTCCAAAACCTTAGCGCTATTGATAAACTTTTTGTCAACCACACCGCCCTTATGCACCAGCAAGTGTCTTATCTCAAGATAAAAGCATAGATTCTTCTGAAGATCACTTTCTAGTTTAATTTCTTTATTGAAATAATTTTTAAAATTATTCAGTATGGATTTTAAATCTTGAAAGTTGGGTTTGTCACGCTCGAGTATTAGTGCTCCCAATTTATTATCAAAATTAAGCTCATTATCAATAATATCTCTTATCGTTACTTTTATCTCATTTAATTTTTTATTTTCGATATTGATGTCTGTTTTATCATTAAAACTATCCACAAAATACTCTTTTAATATTGCCTCTAAGGACGAGACGGCCAAAACACACATTTGAGAATATATTACACTGAACTGCTCCTTCATAGACTCTTCTTTTATGTTTTCGAGAAGATTGATTTTATTTTCAATTATATTTCTATCATTATGTTTGAGCTGCGACTTTTTCAGTACTGTTCTAAGACACTGAACCGCCTGGTCTCGCATTATCATAGGCGTCGATTCAAGCTTCTCTATTTTTTCAAGTCTTGATTTTAGTATCGTTACATATTCATTATTTTCACTAATGCTCATTGTATTACCCCCACAAAATCCGGAAATCCCAGATTTTCTATGTAGTTATTCTGAATCTCCAAACAATTGGCTATTATGTCAGTTGTCTGGTTTTTCCGGACAAGTAAACTTCCTTTCAATTCGTCCCCATTGAAAACATTGCTAAAACGCTCTGCAACTGCCTGCTGATCTGACCTAAATTGTAATTTCATCAAAATGGTATATCCTCCAAAGATACCGGTCCATCTTCCGTACCTTTCTCTACTGCCGGCTTATATTTATTTTCGTAGTATTCCCACAAAAATAAGCCCAAACTTGCCGATGTATTTACGGTAAAGCTAGCCCACAGAGGATCGTCAACCACATAGTCATTATGATTTTTACCGTGAGCTGAAGATTTGTCACTACGCAAATCATCAATTGCTTTTCCTAAGCCCCTCAATTGACTAGCAATAGTTATTAGCTCTTTAGGACACTTAGTGTTATCGTCAAAGCCGAACGCTTTTACAATAGAGCTGGTTAATTTTGTAAGAGACGAGTTCTTGGTGGCGAATTCAGAAAAGGCTTTGTCAGATAAAATAGTCTTTATTATACCCTCAAGAGTCGATGCAGCAAGAGCGACCGCCTGATCTGGATTCTCGTATACATTCTTTACTGCTCGTTCGAAATTTTGAAATGCCGTTTGATTCTCATCCTTTAAGACATTCTTAAATTTCGGAACTATAGGTAGAAAACCAGGGGTGTCAATACCTAAATCTATTGCCATCTTTATGGTCTCATATGCAGGCATATGTAGTATGGTCTTCTCGACGTCAACCCTTTGTTGCTTATCGTCTTGATAAAACACCTGAAAACTGTCAGGTTCATTCCAGCCACCTTCAATCACGGAACTTACTAAGAATAGTTTTACATTTTTATAGCTAGAATACTTTTCCCATATTTTCTGCGCTAGTTGCATTTTCAAACTTGTAATAAAGGCTGGGGATATATCATTATAGTTCATTGTGAAGTCTCCCTACATACTGAAGTGCGTTTCTGCTTTCGTTTAGCAGCCCTAGCTGGCGCTACATACAAAACGTCACATAACGACTCAAGAAGTTCTAAAATATCTTCTGAATCCTCTTTATTCACTTCTTCCTTATTCGGATGAGCAGCATCATTACCTATATACCTAACTTCATCAGCCCAGTCCTTTATATCCTGCGTGATAATATTATTATCAAAAAGCTCTTCAATCTGTTTATGTAATTTTTCACCTTTTTTCGCGCCCTTGTCCAAACATATTAGCTGAACTGCTCGCCTAGCCAAGACAGCAGCTCCTCTATACGCCCCGACAGATTGACATAGAAGAGCTTCCTCAAAATCCTTTTTAACACTATCTGAGATCAGGCTATTTACTGTTTTTGGTAAGCTTTCGGGATAGGATTTTAGTATTTTTTTACCATATTGACCATTAAGCCTTATCGTTAAAAAATGTTGTTGACAATTATTGCATTCTTCAACTGCGTGATATAAATATTTACCACCCGTTATAGATCTTTCATACCCAGCCCTATAGATGAGATTGGTGTGACACCTACATTTTGGGCAATATATTGAATTTAGATCCGCCATCACACCACCTCCACTTCTACACCTTGGCGTTCGGCTTGCAAGAGCAGGTTTACTTTTAGATTTATGTCGTCGCCAAAGGCTCGGTCAAGGAGGACGATGGATGATGGTTTGGTGGCAAGGATGGTTGTAAATAGCTTCTCTGTCATGGAGTGCGCCAGGCAAATGACGAGCTTTTCGGACGGGATGAAGCAGAAGTCGTCATACTGATCTATCTGCACCAGCGGCGAGATGCCACGCTTGAGCAGGAGCTCGGTCAGTAGGTCATCATTAGTTGCGCCCTCCTCCAGCGGGTCGAGGTTAGCGAGCGTCTGCTGGCGAATCTCCTCTGGGCCGAAAACTAGCTTGTTCCACTGCTTGAAGTTGCTATCGTCTACCCGATACGCCCGAAAGCCAAGGTCAAGTGGAGTGTTACGAGAGATGAGCTTATCCGCCTGGTCGGCACAGATTTTGGCACCCGCCCGACGGATGCGCTCACGAGCAATGTCGGCGATAGTGCGGTAGCCAGCTTTATACGCCTCCGACTTCTCGTCAGTCAGCTCAGGCAGCTGCACACAAATCCAGCGACGATTGCCACCATCTTCGGCATTAAGCTCGGCAACAGCATGAGCGGTGGTGCCGGAGCCAGAGAAGAAGTCGAGAATAATATCGTTATCATTGGTACACAAACTCGCTAGCTGCTTAATCAGCTTAACTGGTTTTGGATAGTCAAAATACGCAACACCGTCAAACAAATCCTTCACTTCTTTTGTCGCATCTTGCGAATGTCCAACGTCAGTGTATTTCCAAACCGTCATTGGTGTTACACCGTCTTTAACCTCTGATAAAAAGCGCTTATAGCGTGGAACACCACTGCCACTAGCTCCAAACCAAACACGATTATCGGCTATTAACTCTTGTGTTTTCTTTTCCGAGAAACGCCAAGAATATCCACTCGGAGGCAATACCCTTCGTCCGCTCGGTGTTATAATTTCATAAATATTCTTTTGATTTGCTGGTCCAACTGAGAAATTATCACTCTGCCATATACCTCGTGGGTCATTGTCTGGATTTTTATATCGTGCATCAGCCGCCTCATTGCGCTTTAAAGACAGTTTATCCAACAAATCAATATTACGCGCGAAACAAACGATATAATCATGACTCTCCGAAAAATGATGCTTCAGATTAACTGGCGCATATGCTCGCTCCCATATAATCTGCGCTACAAAATTCTCCTCCCCAAATATCTCATTCATCATCAGGCGGAGGTTATGAACTTCGTTGTCGTCGATCGAGACGAAGATAACGCCGTCTTGGCGAAGCAGGTTGCGTGCCAAAAAGAGGCGTGGATACATCATGTTCAGCCAGTTGCTGTGTTTGTGCCCGCCAGTATTGGTGCGCAGACCGTCATCCCGCACAACATTACCCTCATCATCAGTGATGCCCGCCTCTGCTTCATAGCTACGGCGCGTCTGCTTGAAGTCGTCGTTGTAGATGAAATCATTGCCAGTGTTGTAGGGCGGGTCGATATAAATCATCTTGACCTTGCCATAATACGCCTTGTGCAAGATCTTTAGCGTCGCCAGATTGTCGCCCTCGATAAACATATTACCCGTCGTATCCCAATCGACGGAATTCGCTCGGTCGGGATGGAGCGTCTGGACGGTCTTCTCCTGGATGGCAGCGAAGACGTCACTCTTACCCTTCCAGCCAAGCCCGTAGCGCTCACCCAAATCAACCGCCTCGCCTAACGTCACCTGGAGTCTCTGCCAGTCAATCTTGCCTTCGGTGACTGCCTCGGGGAAAAGCTGCTGGAGTTTGTCAATTTGTTGTTGATGTATGTTGTCGTTGTAGCCGTTCATCATCTCTTCTCTTTATTCCGTTACTTCATTTTTCACCACTAATAAACCATTTCTGTCCATAGCCAACAGTACATCTCTTAATAAATAGTTATTAGCAAACCTCATAACATACTTCTTTTTGTATTTAGGGTGAACCATGAGTAATCCTTTGTCTCTCATATTCGTCAAAACACGAGAAGTCTGCACTGCAGCAGAGGCGGTTGGCCCAAATAGATGCCTCACGTCTTGTGCTTGAATTAGATCTTTTTGCATGGCTATCTTTAAAATCTCATGCTCTTCTGCAGATATGAATTGACTATCAAGGGCACTTTTCAAGGCTGGCTCTATTATATTTGGTACAGCATAGTTACGATCTAGTAATTTATTTACTCTGACCATCTCACTTGCGATACCTCGTGCGACATATAGACACCAATACTCTAACGCCTCTTCCTTGCCAGAATCCGCCGCAGCTAATTTGTCATAGTACTCTTGACGATCCATACAAAAAATAGCCGAAGGATTTAAAATAGTCCGCATAGTTTTGTTGATAAATTTAGCTTTAATAAGCATCGCATATGTAACAAGCCTTGCCGTCCTACCGTTTCCATTATCAAATGGGTGTATTGCGGCTAATCGATGATGCGCGAGGGCAATTTTGATAATGTCCATTTTATTATCATTATTATCAGCAATATAGTCACATAGCTCTTGGACAAGCTGGGGTATCTCTATGTGATCTGGTGGTCTATGATCGCTTTTAGTAATATGTGCTGGACAGCTTCGCCAGCTCCCAGGCCACTTACTACCATCGTGTTTTAAGTCAGTAACTACTATTTTCTGAATCTCACGAATAAAGGAGGGTGTAATCCGTTGATCGTCGTCTCCATCAAAAGCTCCTTCAATAAAATCTATCGCCTTCCTGATATTGCGAAGTTCTTGCAGACCTTCGTCACTAGGCTTTTCGTCACTGCTTAATGAATCCATAGCAGCACTAACCACCGTTGTGCGGTTTCCTTCTATTCGAGCAGACGCAACACTTTCTAATATATACATAATTTCTCTCAAATCAAAGAATAGCCATGGTGGAGTCGTACCCCCTAAATGGGTATAGCGAATTTTCTCCAAATTAAATAGTTCACTCACCAATTCCGAGTTAAATGATGGGTTTATAGATTTAAGAGGATTCATATATTCATTATATATGTTTGTTAAATTTTAGTCAATATCTTTTAACATTTTTCTCTTATCTTAATCTGTTATATATAACATATCATTAATTAATCTCTTAACATTTTGTTATATAATCACTTATTGCTCATTCTTATTTTAGATGATACTTATGTAGTCGCTTTTTGTAACAATAATATGATCATTAAGCGTAATGCCAAGCAGTTTCCCCGCTTCTGCCAACCTACTAGTAACATCTTTATCAGCCTGACTGGCCTCCAAACTCCCGCTCGGATGATTATGCGCCACGATGATACTGGCGGCGCGATCGGCGATAGCATCGGCGAAAACCTCGCGCGGGTGCACCAGGCTGGCGGTCAGCGTACCGATGGTCACCACCCGCTTGGCGATCAAACGATTCGCACCATCCAGCGTCAGACAGACGAAATATTCCTGCTTTTTATCACGAATATCGGCCAGCAACTCAACGGCTTTTTCTGGGCTGTCAATAATTGGCTGGTCGCTATCCAGCAAGTACCGCCGCGCCAGTTCCAAACTCGCCAGAATCACCGGGATTTTCGCTTCGCCTAGGCCAACCACGCTGCGCAGATCATCATACGAAATATCACCACCCTTTTGACGCAAGATCTTCAGCACCTCGCGTGCAATTTTACCGACATCGGCCCGAGCATTACCGCTGCCAATAATCGCCATCAATAGCTCTAAATCGCTCAGCCGTGCCGTTCCATACCGCGCTAATTTCTCGCGGGGACGGTCGTTGGGATGACGATCAGACAGCTTCATATATAAAATTATACTATGCTAATGAAATTATTACTTCTCTACACATACTTAACTTCTAACGATATACCAAACCATCCAATAAAATGACCAGCCGCCAAACGTTACCTTTTGGTAACGGCAGGCTATCGTAAATAAACCTACTCTAATTTTATAAGGACATGGCCGAGAGATTGGCCCTTCAGGGTTAGGCGCAGGTATCTCGTTATCAACTTGTACGGTCGCAGGCTTGCCCGTGTAACCGTCAGCTTTGATGCCTGTCACCGTGACTTTTCTGCTCGTCGATACGTCTACATCGGTAATATCAAGCTGCCGTTGTTCGCCAACCGTGTAACCAAGGTTAGTATCATCTAGGCTAACTAACCAGCGCGAAGACAGCTCATCAACTGGCTGCCAATTTAGCCGAATTGTCGCCTTATTACCGTTTCGCTCAATAATTTTTGCCGAAACCTGAGGCGCTCCAGGACCAACAGGCAAATTAGGTTTTATACCAACTTTAACAGGTGCCGATATGTTTGACACTGTGTCGTTGCTAGCGCTCATTCGCACTTGCATGATGCCATCAAACTTTTCATTATAGACATGGCTGGCAACCGGACTTGTTGTCGTTTGATCGATCTTACCATCACCATCAAAATCCCACTCGTACTTTGTGATACTACCATCAACTACGTACGAATCACCGGCATCAAAGGTAATCTTCTGTCCAACCTCCGCATAATATTCGCCAATTTTCAGTTTGGCGTTCGGACGATTCTTAATTTTAGTTAAGGCTTTATTCAGAGCAACAATGGTGTCATTTTCACCACCGCTAACAATTACTTGGCCAGTGGTCTGGCTGGCCATATCCTCATACGAACCTTCCAGGTGTTTTTCTACAACTGGATAAATATTGACTGGGTCTATCTCTAACGAACGCTTAGCCACAACCGCCAGCGTCGAACCATCAACCTTATCTGGCTCATGATAGCCGGCATCAGTCAATAGAATGATTGCTTTTGTCGCTCCCTTCTGCCACTTCATCTCGTTCATGGCCACCATACTAGCGTGCAATGCCGCCTCTGGATCATCACCGCCGCCATCAACAGTTACACGATCGAGCTGATTAAGCAGGTCAGTGGTATCTGATTGTAAGTCTGATAATTTCTTAGCAGTATATTCATCACCAGCATCACGATACACCACCAGCCCAACTCGTCCGTTCATTTCTTTGATCTTTGAGCTATAATTCCTGATGAACGTTTTCATCTGATCAATATATAGCGACATTGACCCAGTGGTGTCCAAGACAAATACCACGTCAGTCCCAGTCGTTCCCATATTGTTATTTAGCGGTTTATCGTTAATTCCTGGGTCGTTTTGAGAAGCAAGTTTGGCGGCATTTTTTAGCCTATTAGCCGCTTCGCGAGCACCGTCGTCAATCGGTCCGTTGTTGTTAGCATATTTACCATGACCCTCGACATCCCACACAAATTTTGAACTACCGCAAACGTAATCGTTAGCTAGACACCATAACCCAGTTTTTGAGTTATCTTCGCTCGGCAAAAACGGTTTTCGGGCACCAAGTGCGCCGTTGTCAACATGGCAATTAGCAATTTCGCGCCGATAAGCTGATAATTTCTCGTTACGACAAGCTGGCGGAAATATCCCTTCGCCCTCTGGCAAATATAATTTAGGATCGCCAAACAGCATGTTAAAGACTATTTTATTCTTGACGCCAGACGAGATACTTGGCAATGCTTGGCCAACTACCTGCGCACCCTGTGAAACACCACCTAGAATGAAAAATTCGTTAGGACATTTTCGATGGCGAATATCTAGATAAGTACGTAATTCTGCGACACCTTCTTTCACGCTTTTGCCGTAAGTGTTTCCCATACCACCACTAATCTTGGCGCCAATAGCATTGCCATTCCAAACATTACTGACGTCAACCGCTGGATATTGATTGCCGCCATAGCTTTCACTACCAAGTTCGTAGAAGTTTAACTGTTTTTTATCTACTCTACTTTCTAGCTGTGTGCGGAAAGTTAAAGATTCTTTAGCATTAAATCCTTGCCCAGAACCACGAGCGAATATAGCTGTAACTAGTGTACATTTATCATCGACCTTCTTCGCCATAACTCTAGCATCAAAGACGAACACACTAGCAATTATAGTTACTAAAGATACCACATAAATTAATGCTTTTTGCTTAATCATAAATTTGGCCCTTTCTTCTTATAAATAAATATACTTCAGTACTATTGGTTGAATTGTTGTAATCAATCATTATGCTAAACTGATAGCCCCCTCTCTCTCCGACGTATTCGCACAAGTCTAAAACTTTACTATCATCATAATCCACGCACCTGCTATGGTTTCTATTAATATCTGAAGAATTTCCGATAAACCTCTTAACGCTATTTTGCGTAATTTTATCCTTTATAGTCCAAGATTTAGACGCCTCTGGACAAGCTCCTGAGAAACATAAAAATCTTGGCGGGACTACTCTAGAGTCGGTTTGTTGCCAACCATCTAACGGTTTAAAACTATCCGCCACCGCCTCAATGTCCTTCGTATCACCTTGCCAAGACAACACATAAACCAACACTCCTGCTAAAGTCAGCAGGATAATAGCTGCAGATAGTATCACCTTTTTGAGGTTAACCTTTTTATTGCTACTCATACTATACCTCCTCGCAATTAAAAAGCGCCCGAAGGGGCGCTAAAATTCAAAATAGTTGGTGTATTCACTGGTGGCGTACCATCACAGGACATATATTTATTATAACTTAAGGTTTTTACAATGTCTAATTAGAAACACCAAGCGTACTTTCTCGCCTACTGCAAGCCACATAAACTGCTACTGCACCAACCAATTTTGTCAGCCACGAAGTAACACTGGTACTGCTACCCTTTGAGATTTTATTATTTTCTGGATTTAGCCGGCTGTCATCGGTCCATAACGCCGCTAAGGGATGAGCAAAAGCAACCTTATGTAGTTTTTCCGCCTGGCTGCCGCTATTATCATTTAGTTGGCAATTCAAGTCATTATCATTATCATTATTCATTTCTATTTGATCCGTATAGTCCGCAGTTGGTTGACTATGCAGACTGTCTACCTCGCTGTTAGTATGCTCATTCCTCAAATCAACGTATATTGTGTCGTTTTCGTTTGGCTGTGTAATTCTTGTTTGCTGAGCTTTTTGACGAACTGGTTTGTCGTCTTCAAAGTCCGTTTGATTAATCAATTGGTTTGACGCCTCATCCGGCTTAGGCCATAGTTCAGAGGTTTGTCTCTCGTCATGCTCTTGCAAGCCGCTTGACGTCTTATCCAGTTTAAATAATAGTTCAGATTTTAAAGACCCGCTTGGTGGCAAGGCTGGATTTACCATCTCATCCAATTTTGGCCATCGTTCAGAGGACCAGTCAGAGCGCAATTGAAGATTTATCTCAGTAGTATTTTTCGGCTCCAGGTCTTGCTCAATATCAACTTTTGGTGCTAGTTCGTTCTGCGGTAAAGTCGGCAAATCGTTATCGCCATCTATTAGCACTACCTCGCGTTGCATAAACTTCTTCCTATGGTTATTAGCAAAAGTTTCTTCCCGGTCAACTACAAAGATTTCATTTTCGCTAGCCCAGCTGGCGGTTTCTGCAGGCAATTTTACAGCAGGAGTATTCGCAACCGTTTCTACCTGCTCTATCTGATTAAACGCACTATCGCTGTAATGTATATTAGGATTTTTAACAACTGCTTTTTTTGACGGCGCACTTTCCTTCTCGACGAGCTTCACGGCTGAATCCTCTCCATCTGATGTATTTTGTACAGCGTTTACCGATCGAGTTTCTGGTAGAGTTTTTCTGGAATAATCAACAGATTCAACCGCGGAAGGAGAGCTAATATTATCCTTTTTATCGTCAGCCAACGGGTTTTGCTTACCTATCGATGGATTTTTTTTAGCCTCTAAAGACATCTCGGCTGAGACTTCAAAATCTGTTGATGAATCACTATTAGGCCTAGTTGTAATATTTTTGGGAGTAGTTTTTTTAAGTAGATTATTCTTTGTGCTAATAGATTTTGGCTTTAGAACTGGCGGCTCTTGTGTACTATATTCTCTGTCGACCACAGTAGAAGTCCTGCTATCGGCTAAATTATCATTCGCATCAATTAGCGTGCTTGATACTTTTTCTATCGCTGGCTCTTTCTGAGAGCGAGTTGTCGCAACAGTGCTGCCAGTGTCCTCTGGCTCAGGAATTTGAATCGCCTGATGAGTGTTAACTGACGAGATTTGTTCAGTTGTATTAACAGCTGATAACGCTTCCTGGTCGGCACGTTTGATTGAACGCTGAGTTGTTTGGGTAGCGCGGCGTACTTTTACTGCTCCCCGACTAACAAGCTTATCCGAGTCATCCGCTGCACGGTCTGCTGCTCGCAGTAATTCATCTTGCCTGATGTACTCATTGGTATTATCGCTGTAGATTTGCGCAAGAGGTTCTTTCGATATTTTAGCAGACAAATTAGAATTGGCCTCAAGATTAGCACTGCCATCATCGCTGCTCGTTGTTTTTTTCACTACATTAGCTACATTAGCTATATGAGCTGTAGTCGATTTTTCTTCGTCTTTGCTATGTATTCTGTCGACTTCATGGTTCAAAGATTCTGAGTTTCTTGACTCTGCAAACTGAGGTAGCGCCGCAGCTGACTCCCTTTGTTTGTTAGACGTCCGAGAAGATGGTTGAGTGTCTGATAGCGGTTGGTCTTCGGGTTTAAATTCAGGCCTAGGTTCTGGTTCTGACTCAGGTTCAGGCGCACCTGAGCTGTCTTCTTCAGCAGCTGACGGCTGTTCTCTACTAGTGTCATCAGGCGTCGGCTGTGCCCAGACAATCTCGCCCGGTGCTTTATCTTCTTGGAGTAATTTCTCTAGGGTGCTGAGTTGCTCCGTTGGTTGACTCTCGTTATTCTTTGCCACCATCGCCGCCTGACGCTCGGCGCACAATAGCGCAAAATCACAACCAGCGCAGGCGATCGTTCCAAATTTTTCACACAAATCGGGGCCAACTGGTGTCGATATTTCTGAGCTATTGTTACTGTTTGTATCGCTCATCGTGGTGTCGAGCTTTTCTTTGCCGCCAGCCACCGCTACTAGATCAAGGCCGCTTGCCGCTTCATCTGCATCGGCGCTCATCCCCTCATCAATGCCAGACGAAAAGTCCTCGCCCTCACTACCGTCTCTCAGCGACAAAAACACATCAAGATTGTCGCTATCATTGTCATCGGCAACTGCCGGCGCCAATCCTAATTCAGTCGTCGCCACCATGCTCATTGCTCAAAAAATGTCTCCGTTGAAATATGTGATTCATCGACACCGGCGGCGGTGAGTTTTTGCCAAATATCGCGTACAAATGGCAGACTGCCGCAGACTAAAAAGTGCGCGTCGTCCGGCGTTTCAGCGACAATCTTCGCCACCTCAAATCGCCCGTTATGCCAGCCGTCTTTTTCCTCGACCTGCTGACGAGTACTAAACTTTTTGACCGTAATGTTTGATGCCGCCAACTCCTCCGAGAACACCATATATTCCGGCGATTTTTGACTCAAATAGAGAAAGGTCGGCTGCTTGGCGTCTGCCAAAATACTCCAAATCGGACTGAGTCCGCATCCCGCCGCGATGCCAACCAATGGCCGCTCGGTTTGCGGGTTGAAATCGCCGTACGCCCGGCTAATTTGCAGCCTATCGCCAACTTGACGCGAACACAAATAGCTGGAGAATTCGCCGCCAACATCTTTCACGGTAATCGACATCAAGTCCTCATGCGGGCGCGAGGAAATGCTATAGGCCTTGCCTTCACGCACCTGACTACCCGCAATGAACACCGTGATGTATTGCCCCGCCATAAAATCAAACGGCCGCGCAAAATACAGCGTCGTCACCTCAGGATTTTCCTGGCGCACCCGCACAATTTCAACAGTTAGTGAATCACGCATTCCTCGACGTACCTTTCCATTATTTTTTGGGCAGCTCTGAATTCCTCATCGGTAAACGTGTGGTAGTTGGCAAATTTCGGACTAATCGTCGTACCAGTGCGAAAATGCTGCAAAGCAAAGCGTCTAGCGCCTTTAACCAACTCGCCAATCTTTTCAAAATCCGCCACCTCCAGCTGCTCGCGAACGATAGTCGTCCGAAATTCATGGCCAATTCCCGAATCAATCATCAGCCGCACATTGTCTTTGATGGCCGCTAGATCAATCGGCCGCGCTGCAATCTCCACGTATTTTTCTAATGGGCCTTTAACGTCCATGGCGATGAAATCAATCGTCCCTTCCTCGATCATACCGCGCACCATGTCAGGGTGCGTGCCGTTAGTATCCAGCTTGACATCAAAACCGAGACCCTTGATCATCCGGCACAGCACCGGCAAAGCTTCGTTGACCGTCGGCTCGCCGCCAGAAATCACCACGCCGTCCAGCCGACCAACACGCGATTTTAGAAAAATCATCGCCTCCTCAACCGGAATGCTCGGCGCCAAGCGCTCGGGCAGCACCAGCTCGGGATTATGGCAATAGCCGCAGCGCATGTTGCAGCCAGAGAGAAACAGCGCTGCCGCCACGTGTCCTGGATAATCCACCAGCGACAGCTTCTGAATCCCGCCAATCGCCACCTTAAGCTGGGACAGCGACGGCGCAAGCTCGCTGATGTTCGGCGGCATCGTCATAATGCTCCCTCATGTCAAATTCAGCCTGCTTGCCATTATTCCACTGGGAAACTGGGCGCAAGAAACCAACCACCCGCGAGTAAACTTCAGTCGCTTCGCCGCAATTCGGGCAAGCCGGGTGTTCGCCGACGATATAGCCGTGGTTAGCACAAATTGAAAAGCTTGGCGTAAAGGTAAAGTACGGCAATTTGTAATTTTCGCAAATAGTCTTAACTAATTTTTTCAGCGTCTGCGGATCGTCCATGCGCTCGCCCAGGAAGAAGTGAATCACCGTACCGCCAGTATATTTGGTTTGCAGATTATCCTGCAAATCCATCAGCTCAAACAAATCATCAGTGTAATTGACCGGCAAGTGGCTGGAGTTGGTGTAGAACGGATGCTTGACTGCCGCACCCAGGCCATTAGCAAAGTGCGCTCGGTCAGGGAAACTGGCCTTGTCGAGCCGCGCCAAGCGGTAAGTCGTACCCTCAGCCGGCGTCGCCTCCAAATTGTAATTATTGCCCGTTTCTTTCTGGTATTCCACCAAGCGGTCGCGCATAAAGTCAAGCGTTTTCTCGGCAAACGCCTTACCCTTTTCCGTGCCAATGTCGACGCCCAGCAAATTCAATGCCGCTTCGTTAGTACCAATCAGACCGATGGTCGAGAAGTGATTCTTCCAGTACTCGTTGAAGCGCTTTTTAATATCGCGCAGGTAAAACTTAGTGTACGGATACAGGCTGATATCCGAATCGGTCAGCTGCTCCAGCACCTTGCGTTTGGTCTCCAGACTGTCGCGTGCCATATCCATCAGCTCGCCCAGGCCCTTGAAAAACTCTTTCTCGTTCTTCGATTTCAGCGCCAAGCGCGGCAGGTTAATCGTCACCACACCAATTGAACCGGTCATCGGGTTGGAGCCAAACAGACCGCCGCCGCGATACTCCAGCTGGCGATTATCGATCCGCAAGCGGCAGCACATCGAGCGCGCATCCTCTGGATCCATGTCGGAATTGATGAAGTTCGAGAAATACGGAATGCCATACTTGGCGCTGGCTTCCCAAAGATTTTCAATGACCGGATTATCCCAGTTGAAATCTTTAGTAATATTGACCGTCGGAATCGGGAAGGTAAAGACCCGGCCGTTGGCGTCGCCCTCAGACAATACCTCCAGCAGCGCCTTATTAAGCATATTCATCTCTTCCTGATAATCGCCGTAGTTAGTATCCTGCATCTCGCCGCCGATGATCACCGGGTTGCCAGCCATGTGCTTCGGACATTCTAGATCAAGCGTAATGTTGGTAAACGGCGTCTGGAAGCCAACCCGCGTTGGCACATTGACGTTAAAGACAAATTCTTGCAGCGCTTGCTTAACCTCGTCATAACTCAGCTTATCAGCGCGAATAAACGGCGCTAGTAGCGTGTCAAAATCCGAGAACGCCTGAGCGCCAGCCGCTTCGCCCTGCAAAGTGTAAAAGAAATTGACCACCTGCCCAAGAGCTGAACGAAAATGCTTAGCCGGCTTGGAAGCAACTTTGTTTTTAACGCCAGTGAAGCCTTGGCGCAGTAAATCCATCAGATCCCAGCCAACACAGTAAACACTCAGCAAATTAAGGTCGTGAATATGCAAATCGCCCTCTTTATGCGCCCGACCGATTTTCGGCGAATAGATTTTATCCAACCAGTAGGTCTTGGTAATTTCCGCCGAAACGTAGTTATTCAGGCCCTGCAAACTATAGCCCATATTGGAATTTTCTTTGACTTTCCAGTCTAGATTATTAACGTATTTATCAATCAAATCGACGTGCGCGTTGGATGTAATTTCACGCAGTTTTTTATGCTGGTCGCGGTAGATAATGTAGGCTTTAGCAGTTTTCTTGAACTTGGAATCAATCAGCGTGTCTTCGACGATGTCTTGGATTTCCTCAACACCCGGCACGAGACGCGTCTGGCGAGCTTCTAACTGTTTAAGTACTTTATCGGTAAGCTTAGCAGCGGCTTTTTCGTCGAATTCGCCAGTTTCGGCGCCAGCTCGAGCAATCGCTTTAGTAATCTTGGAAGCGTCAAACTTCACTTTACGGCCGTCGCGCTTTTTGATTGTTTGATACATATTACCCTCCTGAATGCATCATTAAAACGCTCCGGATCTACCCCTGCGGAGCGACACTTAATCGTGTATTTGTTTTACGAAAACACCATATGTAGTGCTTACATACAAATGTACACCCAATATATAGTGCTAGTCAAGGTTTTTACATTGTATTATTTACATTTACACAGTCAACTTAGTTTAATCATATTCGCTTGGTAAATATCATCGCCCGGTGATCGCGAGTTTGCGAGTTTTTTATCCACTCCCCAGCGCAAGTCATCAGATTCAAGCCTTCAGACACACCATCAGCTGGACGCATAAAACTATTCATATCAACATCAGATAGCTTTATTATTTGTTTTTTAACCACTTGGTAGCGCAATATTTGGCCGTTGCCGCGTTCAACACTGACTGTATCGCCAACATTTAGCGACTCTAGCTTATTAAAAATTCCCCCCAAAGTCATACCAGATGCGTGGCCAATAATAATAGATGCTCCCGGCTGCCCCGGCTTGACGCTGCCGGTATACCATCCTGTATCAAAGATATTGACAGGCGATTGCATTGAACCGTCAGCATTAACACTCATCGGCAATACTCGAGCTTTAACCCCTAGCTTCTCAATAGTAATCACTCTCGGTAAATCTGCAGCTACCTTATATTTAGCGATGGCGTCGCCAGAAACTTTTGTTTCGTCTTTACCTTCATTGCTTCGTCGATCATTAGGGTCATCGCTGCGTGCAGCCACCGTCGCTGTATTCACGGTATCTTTTATCCGATTATTTAACAGCCAAGAGTCCACTAGTGAATATACCGAAACCAGTAAGAGAATCGACGCCGCAACACCAGATAATTTCTTGCGAAAATTACCGCTCATGATTTCTTTTAAGCGCCGCTTGGTGGAGCGTTTTTCGCCGCCCATCTGGCTAACAGCTGTTAGTTTTTCATAAATAATAAGCAAGCGAGCTGTCCGAGCCAACTTTCTATTAATTCTCGTATAATCTCTAGGTTTTTTATTTTGGAGAGACTGCTCTTTTGGACTTGGCGAGGCAGGCTGCACTGCGATATCCATAATTCGCTTCGCGCCTGGACTGCCAGTAACGCTTACGACAGTATCGCTCACCAATCTGCGCCGCGGTACGACTACCCGGCCTCGTGCTTTTGGCAGTACCTCCAGACTACGAGCAACTCGTTCTCTTTGCGTCATTGCTTGCTTCATTATAGCTAACAGGCACGCCTCGCGTCAAACCGCTTACGGCGTGCCTGCCTCCAATCTTAATCGTTATAAGTCTTGGTTATTTCTTGCCAAAACTCTTTCGTTTTGCCATGAATAGCAGGATTGCTGCCGAAGCCACACCAACTATAGTTCCAGCCAAATTAACTGCTACATTTTCGCCGCCCGTATTTGGAGCCTTCGGACCCGTCGAATCATTCTGCGCCGTTAGTACAACATCGTTGCCATCGCCGCCGACATAGCTAATCTTGAAGGTTGCGCCATCCACAGCGAACTCTGCACCTTCGGGCAAACCATTGAATGTCCCTTGAACT
The DNA here is from genome assembly GCA_963531145.1 of uncultured Candidatus Saccharibacteria bacterium. Lineage (GTDB taxonomy): Bacteria > Patescibacteriota > Saccharimonadia > Saccharimonadales > Saccharimonadaceae > Saccharimonas. The sequence continues at coordinate 1,559 of CAUSEX010000009.1, read as the reverse complement.
GGAGCGCTACCGTTATTGTTGATAATCGTAAAGGTATCACCCTTCTTGATGGTACCGCCAGGCAGATATACCAGCTCTAATTTCGAAGAATTACCACCGTTGCTAAGCTGGACGCTCTGCGCAACAATCTGATCGTAATGATCTTTGTCTAGAATTTCTGCCTTGTATACGCCAGTACCCTGCATAGAAAAGCTATTCAGTACAGTAATCTTACCTGGCGAATTGCCTGGAGCAACGACACCTGCCACACTAAGATCTTTTACCGTAGCATTACCGCCGAATACACCGCCCTCATCGACATAAACATCAGAACGACTGCCGTTTAGCAAGACTGTCTCACCCTTTCTAACGCTTACCGACTCATTAGGTTTATCACCGTCCAATTTTATCAGTTTAGCTTCGTGAGTATTACCGTGCTGGCCATTCGGCGTACCGCTAGTGTTGTCCGAAGACTCGACCAGCAGAGTTCCTTCATTGTCCTTGTGAGCAACCAATTTACCAGGGCCACTGAGCTTGCCGGTAATCTTCACTGTCACATTTGAATCTAACCTATATTCAACATTGCCATTGAGTACAATGTCGCCAGATAGAACTGTTGTCACGTTTGAAGAACCGCCACCAGAGCCAAAACAACTTATTCCATGGGAAATCATCGCGCCGTTTTCGAAAGTAATTTTGCTGGCGCTTGTTTTGTTATCGGTATATTCGACTCTCAGCTGACCGCCATTTTTGACTGTGATATTATTAGCGCCTTCTAGCGGTACGCTAGCGTTTTCGCCAACAACTTTCTCTGGAGCATTTATATAGTAACTTATATTATTACATCCGCTATTAGCAACCTCAAAACGGTTAATCGTCGGCCTGCTAGTGAACTTGCCGTCAAATCCGTTAGATTTCAGGTTTGATAAGCCAGTTATAGCACCTGAAACGTAAATATGAGGAATTTTATCTTCATCTTTATCGCCAGCGCTAGTGTGTCCGCCGCTAAACTCAGCATCCGATGTAAATTTCAGCGTATCAATCGTATAGCTAGCACATGTCGGAGCAGCAGTAACATTGTTCATTTTTTGAGCGTCCAAGCCAGACAAAGCAACGTTCAAATCATTCTGAATCTTCTCGCTAGCTCCGTTGGCACATGTAAATACCAGCTTAGCGCCCTCTGTTGGTACTTGGCCGTCTTTCCAGTTGCCAGCAGTTGACATTTTGTGGTCGCCAGCAGCGCCCGTCCACGTGAATGCAGTCGGCGCAGCATTGGCTGGCGCGTTAAATACCACTGCGCCAACAACAGCTGCCACTGACACAGCACTAGCCAATTTGACATAGGGAACACCCATATTGTTTTTCTCCTGTACACATTTGTGTTTTAATTTAGTTTACGCTTTTATGCTAGCATTACTTAACAATTTTTTCAAGTATTATAGTATAAAATACAACGAAAATTACACGCTTACCCTAATGTTTGCTGCAATAGTAAAACTATTTATAAAATCTATTTAAAAAGGCCTTGACTTAACCTGTCGAGGCCGTTTGCCCGGTATACCAGGCAATTTATCTATCAA
>CAUSEX010000008.1:0-29561 GCA_963531145.1 uncultured Candidatus Saccharibacteria bacterium | reverse complement strand
GAAGAGGCAGAACTGTTCACTATTTTTAGGACCAGCCACTATGCTACACCGAAAGAAAAGATCAAGCGCGCCATCGAGAATATTCGCGCCGAATACGAGCAGCGTGTCGAATGGTTCGAGAAAAATAACAAATTGTTGGAGGCGCAGCGGCTCAGCCAGCGTACCAAGTACGACCTCGAGATGCTAGAGCAGACTGGTTTCGTCAAAGGTATCGAAAACTACAGCCGTTATCTAACCAACCGCGAACCGGGCGAGCAGCCAGCGACTTTGCTAGATTACTTTCCAGACGACTTTTTGATGATTATCGACGAAAGTCATGTTACCGTGCCGCAAGTGCGCGGCATGTATAACGGCGATCGTGCCCGTAAAGAAGTCTTGGTCGAGTACGGTTTTCGCTTGCCGAGCGCTCTAGACAACCGCCCGCTGCGCTTTGACGAATTTAATAAACACATCAACCAAGTTATTTACGTTTCGGCGACGCCTGGTGATTATGAACTCCAGCGCAGTCCGGCACCAGCGCAGCAAGTGATCCGCCCGACTGGCTTACTCGATCCAGAGATTATCGTCCGACCGACCGACGGGCAAGTTGACGACTTGATCGCCGAGATCCGCGACCGCGTCGACAAAAAGCAGCGCGTACTAGTCACTACTTTGACCAAGCGGATGGCAGAGGATTTATCGGCTTACTTGACGGAGATCGGTATCAAGACGGCTTACATTCACAGCGAAATCGACACGCTGGAGCGCGGCGATATTTTGCGCGATTTGCGGATGGGCGTTTATGACGTGCTGGTCGGCATCAATTTGCTGCGCGAGGGGATTGATTTGCCAGAGGTTAGTTTGGTGGCGATTATGGACGCCGACAAGGAAGGTTTCTTGCGCAGCGAACGCAGCCTAATTCAAACGATTGGCCGGGCGGCGCGCCACGTTGACGGCAAGGTAATTATGTACGGCGACAATATGACCGATAGCATGCGCTTGGCGATCGAGGAAACGCGCCGTCGCCGTCAGATTCAAGAGAAATACAACCGCGAGCATAACATCACGCCGCGCGGTATCAGCAAAGCGATCGACGAAGGCTTGCGCGCCATCATCCCGCAAAAAGAAGATGACAAGCCAAAGCTCGACCTGCGCAAAATCCCGCGCGACGAGTACAAGAATCTCGTCAAAGATTTGACCGCGCAGATGAATCTAGCTAGCGCCAACTTAGAATTCGAACGCGCCGCCGACCTGCGCGACCTGATCGCCGAGATTCGTGAGAAGATGTAGGGCTAGTAACAACTTTAGTAGAAAGGATAAAAATGAAACCAAACAAACTGCAGCCTGGCGATGAAGTTCGAATCGTTGCGCTGGCGCGCTCGGCTAGCGATATTGACGAGGCTGTTTTACGGCGGGCAACGATGGCGCTGGAATCGCTTGGTTTGATGGTGACGCTTAGTGAAAATGCCTTTTCACGGTCTCAGCGCGGCTGCCCGAGCGATCAAGAGAAGGTCGATGATTTGCACGCTGCATTTACCGATTCGAAAGTTAAAGCGATTTTGGCGGCCATTGGCGGTTTTAATTCAAATCAGTTGCTCGACAAAATAGACTGGAAACTAATTGACGCTAACCCGAAGATTTTTGCCGGATTTTCGGATATCACGGTGTTGAATCATGCTATTTTGGCTAAAACTGGCTTAATCACATATGCTGCGCCGAACTTTTATTGCTTTGGTATGCTGCCGCAAAATAGCTATTCGCTGGAATATTTTAAGCGCTGTTTGTTTGCGGATCAGCCGGATGAGTACGAAGTTGCGCCGTCGGCGAACTTTTACGATTATCCTTGGAATTACGACGAAAAATCCTCGCGCGCCACTCTGCCAAACGCTGGTCCAGTAATTATCCAAAAAGGTAGAGCCGAAGGAATTTTACTGGGCGGAAATATGTGCAGTCTAAATTTGCTGAACGGCACCGAGTATTTTCCGCGCATTGCTGGCGATATCATCTTATGTATCGAGGACGATAGCTACGATTCGATTTTAGAAACATTTGAGCGCAATTTCCAGTCGGTAGTGCAGCAGCCGTATTTTCGTCAGGTCAAAGCTATTCTGATCGGGCGTTTCCAACAGGAATCGCAGCCAACAGAGCAGGCTATTCAAGAGATCATTCTCAGCAAAAATATTGAGCAGACTATGCCAGTCATTGCTAATCTAGATTTTGGCCATACCGACCCGAAATTCACTTATCCAGTTGGCGGCAGGGCTGCGGTTGAGGCTGGCGATATAGCTACGATCCGCTTTTTCTCTAGCTAAATCAAGATTTTTTGACATAATACCATCAAATATGTTATAATATATAAGATAAGGTAGTTACTCTTGCGACAAAATATACACCCCATAAGGCGGCAGCGTGATGGTGGCTATACTGTTCTTGTGCGTGTTTACCGACGATAAATGCACGCCGCGAAAATCCTTGCTATAGCCGTGCCAGCTGCTGTTGAAGCGGACATGCCAGTGTCCTGGCAGCGGCAAATTGATATCGTAATGGTCGAAGTGCTGGTCGCTGAAATTGACAATTACCAGCACGTCGTCGCCAGCGCCGCCCTTATCCCAGCGGTGGTAACCGATAACGCAGTTGTCGTCGTTGGCGTGGAAAAGAGCGGTCGAATTGCCTTGTAGTCCGCGCGTTGTATCGTAAGCGTTATGCCGCAATGCCAGTAAGTGCTTGTGAGCTAGCAGGATGCCGGCGTACTTTTCGGTTTTGTGCCATTCTAGGGCCGCCCAATCGTTGAAAGAGCCGTCCTGCAAGAACTCGCTGCCTTGTAAAATCATTGGTATACCAGCGGATGTCAAAGTGATGGCATCGGCCAGCAGAGCTTTCTCGCGGGCATATAGCGTCGTACCGCCGGTGGGGTCGGCCGCTTCGTTGAGCCGCACCGAACCGTTGGCAGCAGTATCGTGCGAATCGCTAAAAATAACCCGCTCAAAATCATTGCCATTGTACGAGTGAGAAAATTCATAGCGAATGCCTTGCAAAGTTGGTTCCGTACCAGCAGTCAGCCCTAGCGCATCGCGTAAAGCATGCGGCCAGCCTAGCTCCCACTGCGCATCAAAGCCGCAGCCGTTGTTAGCGCGCGGTGCCGTGATCGCGGGGTTGCAGGCGGCATCTTCGGCGATTATCAGCGAATCTGGTTTGATCTTGTGCGCTAATTCAGTGATATCTTGCAATAAGCTCCAAGTGTCAGCGATGTCGTGCTCGGGGTCATTATCGCGGCCCTCGGTATTGCGCATGTAAATGGTGCTATCGACGCGCAGGCCGTCCATATGGTATTCATTAAGCCACATTGTAATATTGTCAAGGATAAATTGTCGAACCTCCGGCCGTCCGAAATCAGGCCGTCCGCCCCAAGGCGTATCGCCGCGCTCATCATTATAAAAATAAATCCCGCCGCGGTCGTTCTCGCTCCAACCGTCAAACTGCCAGAGGTCAGTGTCGCCATAAAAATGATTGTAAACGACGTCTAGCACTACGCCGATACCGCGGGTGTGGCACTCGCGCACGAACTTCATCAAGCCGTGGCGCCCGCCCAGCATGCTTTCGACGCTGAAAATGTGGTTTGGCGCGTAGCCCCAGCCGTTACTAAAGGCCATGCTAGTGATTGGCATCAGCTCGATAATGTTAATACCGAGGTCTCGCAAGTAGTCCAACTTTTCGATTGCGCTATCAAAGGTACCAGATGTAGCAGCGTCGGGGCGGTTGAAAGTGCCGACATGCAGTTCATAGATGACTTGATCTTGGCGCGGCGGCATGGCAAAATTAGCATCGTTCTGCCAATCGAAGTTATTGTCGACAACCACCGAAAATCCCTTGTCGCTGCTAGTGATAGCTCGAGCGCGCGGGTCGTTCTTCTCGAGCAGCTGGCCGTTGGGCGTCTCGATAATGTATTTGTATTGGTGGCCCGCCCTCGCTAGTTAGCGGCTGTTTCTCGCCCGCGGTGAACGTCCCGCTGATGAATACTTGCCGCGCAAACGGCGCCCACACACGGAACTCTGCTCCGCCTCTATATAATGTCACTCCTAGTTTCTTTTTGATTTGATGCGGCATAACTTATCTTATTGTAGCATAAGTGGGATGAGCAAGTTTCTGCGACTTATATAAAATCCTTTGCCACTTATTTAGCTTCTGCGTTATAATTAGTGAATAATGAGTACAATTACCAACGACGATGTGCGTCATTTGGCACAATTAAGCAGTTTGCAGATGTCTGATGCGGAGGTTGAGTCGCTTCGCGCCGATATCGAGAAAATTATCAATTATATCAATCAGCTGGATGAGTTGGATACCGATGGTGTGGAGCCGACGTATCAGGTGACGGGTCTGCAAAACGTCTGGCGCGACGACGAAATTATTGACAGCAGCGTATCGCGGCGACAGCTGCTGGCCTTAGCAGCCGAGCAAAGCGACAATTGCGTGAAAGTGCCAAAGGTGTTGTAGTTATGAAAATTATTGAATTAGTAGATAGGGTTAAAAAAGGCGAGACCACCGCGCGGACACAAATCGAGCGGTCGCTCGCCAAAGCTCAAGAAACCGAGGAATATCATGCGTTACTCAGCCTGACGGCAGAGCGCGCTCTGCAGCGAGCTGACGAGATCGACGAGCGGATCAAAAAAGGTGAGAACCCGGGCGTCCTAGCGGGCGTACCGTTTGTGGTCAAGGATAATTACTTGGCGTTCGGTGCGCCAACTACTGCGGCGGCAAAAATGCTCGAGAACTTCGAAGCGCCAGTCCAGGCGACCGTCGTCGAGAAGCTTGAAGCGGCCGGCGCGATTTGTATTGGTAAGTCGAATCTCGATGCTTTTGCGCACGGCGGTTCGACCGAGAACTCATATTTTGGCGCGACGCATAATGCCGTTGATCAGACCAAGGTAGCCGGCGGTTCGTCGGGTGGTTCAGCAGTCGTGACAGCGCTAGATGTGGTGCCGTTCGCGCTGGGTACCGACACTGGCGGTTCAATTCGCCAGCCAGCTAGCTTTAACGGTGTTTACGGTTTTAAACCGACTTATGGTTTGAGCAGCCGCTACGGTGCGGTGGCGATGGCTTCTAGTACCGACACGATGGGTTGCTTCGCACGGCATGCCGACGATGTGGCATTAGTCACTAGCGTGATGGCTGGCCGCGACGATAAAGATATGACGACGTTGCCGGATTACTTTGAAGTACAAAAATCAGCAGGCGAGCATTTGAAGATTGGCCTGATCAGCGAGGCGATGGGCGACGGTGTCGACGCAGAAGTTCGCGCTAACGTTAATGATTTTGCCGATAAATTACGCGCAGCTGGCCACGTGGTCGAAGATGTCGATATGCCAAGTCTTAAATATGCTTTGGCGATTTATTATATCGTCGTGCCAGCAGAAGTTTCTAGCAATCTGGCGCGCTACGACGGCGTGCGCTACGGCTATCGCGCCGAAGGTGTCAAAACGCTAGCCGAGCTCTACGGCCGCAGCCGCAACGAAGGCTTCATGACCGAGAACAAACGCCGCATCATGATCGGCAGCTATGTGCTATCCAGCGGCTTTTTCGATGCATATTATCTGAAAGCTCAAAAGGCGCGCACTGTTTTGATTAACGAATTCAACAAGCTGTTTGAGAAGTACGATTTCTTGCTGCTGCCAACCGCGCCGACACCGGCGTTTGGCCTGGGTGAAAACACTAGCGATCCAGTCAAGATGTACTTGGCGGATGTCATGACGGTGCCGCCGAGCTTGGCAGGTTTGCCGGCGATTAGTATACCGGCAGGTAGTAGTTCTAGCGGCTTGCCAATCGGCGCGCAGTTAGTCGGCCCGATGAAATCCGACGCTAAGTTGATCGCGCTAGCAGGCGATATGGAGGGTGAAAATGAATAATAATTTCGCAACGTGGTTTATTTTGATTGCGGTACTAATCTTGGCGATTGTCGGCGCAGTTTTCATTGCTTTTGCCAGCAAGCGTTCGCCGAAGCTCAAAGTTGAAAAATTCCGCGCCCGCTGGCTGGCGATCGAAAATAGTCTCGATAAAGAAAGCGCTCCCAGCTGGCAGCTAGCTATCCTCAATGCTGATAAGCTTGTTGACAAAGCCTTGCGCGATAGCCGCTACAAGGGCGAGACTATGGGCGAGCGCATGAAAGCTGCTGGTAAGGTTTGGTCGAACGCTAACCATATCTGGGGCGCGCACAAGATCCGTAACCATATCGCGCACGAAGCTGATGTCAAGATAAATTATGATATTGCGCGCCGCGCTCTGGCCGCTTACAAACAAGCATTGAAAGATTTAGGAGCAATCTAATGGCAGTATCTGACGAAATTTTACAACAATATGAAATGACCATTGGCATTGAGTGCCACGTCCAGCTGGCGACCAAAACCAAGCTGTTTAGCCCGGCTGACAATGATGCGCGTAATGCTGAGCCGAACGAAAAAACGCATGAAATTGATTTTGGATTGCCAGGAATGTTGCCAGTGCTGAATAAGCACGCCGTCGAGCTGGCGGTGCGTGCTGGTAAAGCGCTGAACGCGCCGATTGCTCGCGTTAGCCGGTTTGACCGCAAACATTATTTTTACCCTGACCTGCCAAAGGGTTATCAGACCTCGCAGATGTATCAGCCGATTATTTTGGCTGGCTATGTTGACGCGCCGCTAGAAGACGGTTCGCTCAAGCGGGTGCGGATTCATCATGCGCACATGGAAGAGGATGCTGGCAAGTTGACGCACCACGACGGCTATTCGCTGGTTGACCTCAACCGCGCTGGCACGCCGTTGATTGAAATCGTCTCTGAACCGGACATACATTCTGCCGAGGAGGCTAAGGCGTATGCTTCGGAACTTCATAAGTTGATGGTCTACGCGGGCGTGACGTACGGTGATTTGTACCACGGCAATATGCGCTTTGACGTCAATATTTCGGTGGCCAAGAAAGGCGCGACCGAGCTTGGCAAACGCGCCGAAGTCAAAAACCTTAATTCGTTCCGCAGCGTCGAGCGTGCCGCTGAATACGAGTTCAAACGCCAAGTTGACCTGCTGGAGCGCGGTGAACAAGTGGTCCAGGAGACCCGCGGCTGGAGCGACGACAAGCAAATTACTACTTCACAGCGCTCGAAAGAAGACGCCCAGGATTATCGCTACATGCCTGATGCCGACATTCCGCCAGTGGTGCTGATCGATGAGGAAATTGCGCAGATTCAGGCTGAGGTGCCGATGTTGCCGAACGAGTATCGAGAACGCTGGGTAGGTTTGAAGTTGGATCATTCGGTAATTGATACGGTGCTAGCTCATCAGGAAGCTGCCAAAACTCTGGACGCCATTTACTCTCTGACTGATGGCAACGAGCAGTCAGTGTTAGAAGATTTGGGTGTTGATCGCCAGACTTACGACCGGCTAGCTAAACGGATCTTTAACTTATTTACCTCTACGCCAGACGAACAATTAGACTATCAAAAAGTCGAGTCTGGATTAGTCGGTCCGCGCCGTTTGACGCATTTAGTATTGCTGGCTGAAAAGGGGACGATTAGCTCGAACAGCGCCAAAGAGATCTTTCTTGATTTATTCAATGAGAAGTATGCTGGCGTCATGCCGGAGGATATCGCCAAGGAGAAAAACTTGCTGCAGGTGTCTGACGAATCAGCCATCGCCGCCATCGTTGACGAAGTATTGAACGACCCGGCCTCGGCAGCTTCTATTGCCGACATTAAAGCTGGCAAAGATAAAGCTATCGGCTATCTAGTCGGCCAAGTCATGAAGCGTTCCAAAGGCCAAGCCAATCCGAGCTTGGCTCAGAAATTAATCCGCGAAAAATTATAAAGTTCGACACTTCAGGAAGAGGAGAGAATAGGAGTTAGATTATGAAAAAACCGACCAAAGCTATCATTGCCGCCGCTGGTTTCGGTACCCGGTTTTTGCCGCAGACCAAAGCCATGCCCAAAGAAATGTTGCCGCTAATCGACAAGCCGATCATCCAGTATGTCGTCGAGGAATTGGTCGAGGCTGGCATTAAGGATATAATTATCATCGGTAGCGCTAACAAGCGGGCGATCGAAGACCATTTTGATACACCAAACGAAGAGCTACTCGCCAATCTGCGCGCTGGCGGCGCCAAAAAGCAGCCGCTAATCGACATTGTTCAGCGCTTGTCCGAGATGGCCAACTTCGTCTACATTCGCCAGACAGGCCCGTATGGCAATGCCACGCCGTTGGCTTGCGCCTCGCATTTAATTCGCCACGATGAACCGGTGATTTATACGTTTGCGGACGATTTCATTGCCGCCAGCCCAAGCCGTTTCTGGCAAATGATTGAAGCGTCGCAGCAGCTCGACGGGGCAATCTTGTCGTGTAAGAAAATTACCGACGATTCGGAATTTGATCGTTACGGCGTTATCAATGGCCAGCAAGTCAAAGACGGCGTCATCAAAATGACCAATATTGTCGAAAAACCTGGTAAAACCAATGCGCCGTCCGATCTGGCGAGTGTCAGTAGTTATCTGCTTCCGGGCGAGATTTTTGGCTACTTGGAGAAAGCTAAGGAAAAATTTGACGGCCATGGCGAGTTTACTATTCAACCAATTATGCAAGAGATGATTGACGACGGGTTTGATTTTTACGGCGTAGAAATTACCAATGGCACATATTATGACACTGGCGATAAATTGGAATACATCAAAACAGTTGTTGATTTTGGACTAAAGCATCAAAAGCTCGGCCCAGCGCTGCGGCAGTTCTTACAATCGCGAATTAACGGCGAAAATCGCTAAAAGCACTAGCTTTTTCTGACAGAACGTGGTATAATGAAAGTATAGCTGCAAAAGCAGTATTAAAATAAACAAAAAGGAGCGCAAATATTGATGGAATGGGCTCAAATACTTGTCATCATTTTGGCGGCAGCTTTGGCGTTGTTCTTGCTGCTAGCTATTATCTTGACGATCAAGCTAATCCAGATCTCCCGCCAAATCAAACGGGTGGCTTGCGCAGCCGAACGCACTGCCCTCAAGGTAGAGTCGGTCGCCAATAGCGCGGCTGCTATGGTGGCGCCGGCAGCAATCGCCAAGATCATCAAATCGATGATGTACAAAACTAAAAAACATAAAAATAAGGAGGACTAATTATGTCAAAACGTAAATTTGTTTTGGGAGCGCTCTTTGGCGCAGTTGCCGGGGTAGTCGCTGGCGTCCTAACGGCGCCGAAATCAGGCAAAGAAACCCGTGCTGATCTCAAGAAAAAGGCTAACGAACTAAAGAATGAAGCTGGCGAAAAAGCCGAAGAGGTCAAGGCCAAGGGCGAGAAAGTTTATAGCGATGTCCGCAACAAAGCCAATGCTGCCGTCGAAGAAGGCCGCAAAACTGTTGACGACTATAGCGACCGCGCTGTGCGTGCTGCTAACGCCGCCAAGGACGAATTCAACCGCCCAAGTAAGCGCAAATAATTGTAGCCAATCAAACATTCAAGGTGCTCTGTTTTATTGTAAATCAGGGCGCTTTTTTATTGTGAAAACTGGCGAGTTGTGGCAAACTAAATCTATGACCAAAAAGCACAATAATATCTTCGCCCGCATGGCTCAACGTCTGCACGATGACAACGAAAAAGGCTCGCGCCAGGCGCTGCTCGAGGAGCTGTTCAACGACTTCAATCGCAATCGCTACGAAATTTACAAGATTAACTTTTTTCGCGGTATATTTTTCGGTTTTGGGTCGCTTTTAGGCGGTACTATGCTGATTGTGTTGTTGGTTTGGGTGCTTAATCTCACCGGCCAACTCGTCCCGAGCGTGGCTGGCTTTATCGATCAAATACTTAATGTTATGCAGAATAGCCGGCGCTAGCGTTGTCAAACGGCTTCTTTACTCCTTAAAATTACTGCGCCAAGAGTGCAGGTAGATTGGCGCGGCGCGTCTTCAAAAACAACCTAGTCTGCGCTATAATAAGCATAAGATATGGGTAGTAATTCAGTACAAGGCCAGCCGGCGCTGCAACCGAGCGATTTCGTGCACCTGCATAATCATACCTTTCATTCGGTGCTAGACGGCTTGACTAAAATCAATGATTTGGTTGATAAGGTCAAGGAGTTCGGTATGGAGGCGGCGGCAGTAACCGATCATGGTACGATGAGCGGTATCCTTGACTATTATAAAACTGCCAAAAAAGCCGGCATTAAGCCGATCCTCGGTATTGAGACATACGTAGCGGCGCGTTCACGCTTTGATCGCGATCCGGCCAAGGATAAACAGCGCTTTCACTTGACGGTGCTAGCGATGAACAACACCGGCTTTCATAATCTGATGAAGCTATCGACGCAGGCCAATCTGGAGGGAATGTATTACAAACCGCGAATTGATCACGACTTGCTAGAGGAGTTGAACGAAGGTTTAATTGTGATGAGCGGCTGTGCTAGCGGTGAAATTGGCGTAGCTCTCAAAGAAGACGATTACGACCGCGCCCGCGATATTGCCAAATGGTATAAATCGATCCTGGGCGACCGCTACTATCTGGAATTACAAGACCATGGCCACCCGAAGTCAAATACGCACTGGGACGTCCAGGCAAAAATCAACGAAGGCTTGATTAAGCTATCGAAGGAGCTGGACATCGAGATGGTAGTGACTTGCGACGGCCACTACCTGACGCATGATCACCAAGACGCGCACGAAATTTTGCTGTGTGTCGGCACTGGTTCGTACTTGAGCGATGAAAAGCGTATGAGTCTGAAAGACTTTGAGCTGCACTTGACCGACCCGCGCGACATCATTGATCACTGGGGCGAGGAGTATCCCGAGGTAATTCGTAACACTAAAAAGGTGGCTGACCGCTGTAACGTTGAAATTGAGCTGGGCCGCATTCTTATTCCCAAATATCCGCTGCCTGAAGGCGAGAACGAACATTCGTATCTGCTGAGATTGACTTATCAGGGTTTGCTGCAGCGTTATAATGGCGCTTCGAAAGAGGAAGCTGAGAAGCTAGATTCTGATGATATCATCCCGCAATTATCTGACGAAGTTCGCCAGCGCGCCGAGATGGAGCTGGGCGTGATGGGTAATATGGGTTATGAGGGTTATTTCTTGATTGTTCAGGACTTTATTAACTGGGGTAAATCTCAAGGGATTGTTTTTGGTCCGGGCCGTGGTAGCGCCGCCGGATCAATTATCGCCTACGCACTGAATATTACTGACCTTGATCCGCTGAAGTACGGCCTGCTGTTTGAACGTTTCCTTAATCCAGATCGTATTTCCATGCCGGATATCGACGTCGATATTCAAGATACTCGCCGCGACGAAGTGATTGAATATTGCGCTAAAAAATACGGCGAAGACCATGTCAGCAACATTGCTACCTTTGGTAAGATGTTCGGCCGCATGGCGGTGCGCGATGTTGCCAGGGTACTGGAGGTGCCGTATGCCGAGAGCGACCGCTTGGCTAAGTTGGTGCCGCCGCCAAATCAGGGCCGGCACATTCCGTTGTCGGTTAGCGTCAAAGAAGACGCCGATTTGCGCAAGGAGTATGAGAATAATCCTACCGCCAAAGAGGTGCTGGATTATGCTATCCAGCTCGAGGGCACGATTCGCAGCCACGGTGTTCATGCCTGCGGCGTGGTGATTGCGCCGGACACGCTGGTTAATTATATTCCGCTAGAAATGGCGCAAAAAGGCGTGGTGGCCACGCAATTCCCGATGGGCGAGGTTGAGGAATTGGGGCTGTTGAAGATGGACTTTTTGGGCCTTTCAAACTTAACGATTATCAATAATGCCATGCGTATTATCAAAAAAGTTTATAAAGAAGAAATCGACCTGGCGCATTTGCCGCTTGACGACAAGCCGACATACGAGCTATTCCAGCGCGGCGACACCACCGGCGTGTTCCAGTTAGAATCGGCGGGTATGAAACGCTACCTGCGGGCGCTCAAGCCGACGCATTTCGAAGACATCATCGCCATGGTGGCGCTGTATCGCCCGGGGCCGATGCAGTTTATTGACAGCTTTATCCGCCGCAAGCACGGAGAAGAGCCGATTACCTACTTGCACGAAGGTATGCGTAATTCGCTGGAAAACACCTACGGAATTTTGGTTTACCAAGAGCAATTTATGCAAATTTCTAAGGAATGGTGCGGTTTTACTGGTGGTCAAGCTGATACGCTGCGTAAAGCTGTCGGTAAGAAAAAAATCGACTTGATGAAAAAGGTTAAGCCGGAGTTCGTCGAGGGCGCGGTCAAAGTCGGCGGCGCCACGCGCGAAATGGCGGAGACCTTTTGGACGCAGCTGGAGGAATTCGCTAATTACTGTTTCAACAAGTCGCACGCCGCTTGTTATGGCTTGATCGCTTATTGGACGGCGTACCTGAAGGCGCATTATCCGGACGCTTTCATGGCGGCGCTAATGACCAGCGATCATGACGATATCGACCGCCTGGCGATTGAAATTACCGAATGCAAACATATGGGCTTGGAGGTTCTGGCGCCAGACGTCAACCAATCCTACGTCGAGTTCGGCGTGGTGCCGGCTGCCAAGCAGGTTCGCTTCGGCATGGCAGCGGTCAAAGGCGTCGGCGTCGGCGCAGTCGAAGAGATTATCCGCGCCCGCGAAGCTGACGGCCCGTTCAAATCGGTCGAGGATTTTGCCAAACGTGTCAGTACCAGCAAAGTCAACCGCAAAGCCTGGGAATCGCTGGTCAAAGCCGGTGCTTTCGACGCGCTAGGCGACCGCAGCGATTTGCTATTTAATCTCGATACGATTCTGGCTTTTGCTAGCAAGCTGCAAAAGGAAGCGCTCAGCGGGCAAGTTGATATGTTTGCGGCGCTCGGCGGCGACAAATTGATGCCGTCGGTCGAGTTGAAGGCTTCGCCGGTCAAATACACCAGCAAAGAACAGCTGATGTGGGAGCGCGAATTGCTGGGCCTTTACATTAGCGCGCATCCATTAGATAATTATGATGCCTTTTTCGAGGAGCAGACCATTCCGCTGCATGCCTGTACGCCGCAAATTGATGGGCAGAAAGTATCGGTCGGCGGCTTGGTGTCGACGATTCGCACCATCGTCACCAAGGCTGGCACCAAAATGGCGTTTGTCAGTATCGAGGACAAAACTAGCGAGGCAGAATTAATCGTTTTCCCGAGGCTGTACGAGCAGCTTGGCGACAGCTTGCAACAAGATGCTATCGTCAAGGTGGCCGGCACAATCAACGCCCGCGACCGCGACGGCAACATGACCGACGAAGCCAAAATCATCGCTGACGAAATTAGTATAGTTACCGACAAAGAACTCAACGAATACCAAAGCCACGGCCGCAAAATGACAGCGCCGAAAGGCCGCGCGGTCGTAAAAAGTAAACGCTATCTGCGCAAATCTGGAGGCGGCGCGCCAGCCGTCACGGCTGCAGCCAGCGCCAAAGCGGCACCGGCAATCACCGCCAAGCCGTTGGAAAAGCTGGAAACCGTCTATGTCAAGATCAAGAATCCGAGCGACCGCGACTTGCTGGTCTCGCTCAAGAAATTGTGCAGCCAGAACCCCGGCCAGAACGATATCATTATGATTTTGGGCGAAGATAAGTCCAATGCCATCCGTCTGCCGTTTCGGGTTGATGCTCAGCGCAACTTGTGCGCTGGCCTGGCCGAACTATTGGGCGACGAATGCGTCAAGGTGAAATAGCCTAGGATGCGGATAATTTTGACCAAAGAAAATAGCCCGCCAGAAAGGCCTTGCGCCGAGGCTGGTGGCCTCTAGGCGGGCTATTTTCTAGCGGGCTTTATCAGCCCTTGTTGGACGCCGCGGGGGCGTCCTCGTTCTTGGCGTCCTTTTCTATGGGGAGGTAGATGACAATGCGCCCGCGACCAGGGGCATCGATCTTGTAAACTACCTTGCTATCACGAATCTCGATGTCTGAGACCCAAAGGGCCTCGGATGCGGCGTCGACGAGCGCCGCCTCGAGCCGGCGCACCTGCGCCTCCTTGACGGACAGATCAGCCTCAAGGCGGCGCACCTGCGCCTCCTTGAGACCCCTCTCGTGTTGGGCATTGATCTTCTCAATGCCCAATCTGTACAAGCCGGTCATCCCGTAGATGGCGAGGATCCCCAGGCCGACGGCGGGGTGTCCCGACTTGACGAGCTGGGCGGCCACAATGGCCGCGGCCAGGATGGCAGCGAACTCGAGGGCGATACGAGCAATGAAACGCTTCATGATTCCTCCTAGAATCACTCGCTCAAGTAAAAGGGCAACTTCACGCCCTTTATTTTCGAAAACTTGAGCGAAAAGCTAGTATTAATATAGCATAGAGTAGTAAAATTGTCAATACTTTCCGCAATTATTCCGTAAAATTTGCAAATTTTAGGCATTTTTGGCGGTTTTGCCGCTTGTCGCCAGCTCGTATAGCGCGATTCCGGCCGCTACCGACACGTTGAACGACTCTTTTTGCCCGAACATCGGAATCTCAATGATATCGTCAGCCAAAGCCAGCCATTCGGGCGCGATACCGCTAACTTCTTCGCCTAGCAGCAACGCGACGCGATCTGGCGCTGAATAATCGCGCAGATTGGTGCTATTGGCGGCGTGTTCTAGGGCGGCTATACGGTAGCCCAGCTGCCGCAGTTCGTCTAGCGGCGGTGCTTCGCGATATTCAAACGGCACCAAACTCTCGGCGCCGAGTGCCGTTTTGTGGATTTGCTGGGTGATTTTTTCACGAATGTGCGGCAGGCGCTGGTCGTCCCGCGTGATTTCACCGTCGATTAGCGCGCAATTTGGCGCTTCGCGGCACAAACTCAAATCTGGGTAGGGCGTATAGCCACTCAAAATTAGCTTTTCGACGCCGAACCCCTCGCTGGTACGAAAAATCGACCCGACATTGAAAGTCGAGCGGATGTTGTGGGCGATGACGACGATTTTTGGCATAATTCTATTGTAGCATTGTTTTTAGCGCAAGCTTTTTGCTAAAATAAAGGTGATGGATGAAGAAGAAGTCCAGCGCCGCCGGCGCGAACAAGACGAAAAAGCTACCCGCCAGCGGGCGACTATTTTGGGTTTGCCGTATGTTGATATGCGCAATCTAGAGGATACGCTACCGCTAGTCCCTGGCATGATTCCGATCGAGAAAATGCACCAATACCGCATCGTGCCGCTGGCCAAGGGCGGCAACGAAGTGATGTACCAAATCGGCGTGACCTCGCAAACGCCGCAATCTATTTTGCAGAAGATCAAGCGCGAGTATCAAGATCGCGGCGACAAATTACAGTTTTTGCTGATTAGCGCTAGCGGCTACCGGGCGATGATGCTGCGTTATGATCCGCCGCAGCGTACTGCTTATGATGATATCGAGATTGCTAAAGAGGGCGATAGCAATACTATTGCTCAAGTTAGCCAGACGCTAAATCTGGTATCGAGCGAGGAATTATTTGATTTCCTGATCAAGCAGGCGGACAAGCTTGGCGCTAGCGACATTCACATCGAAAACGAGCGCGATTCTATCCGCGTACGGATGCGCGTTGACGGCGCGCTGCACCCGGTGGCGCAGCTAGAACGTTCGCGCTACCGAATTATTATGGGCGAGCTAGCTAGCCGTGCTGGCGTTAGCAGTGCAGCTATGGAATCGCAGTCCGGCCATATGCAGATGGAAATCACCACCGATCAAGGCACGCATCTATTGAACCTACGCGTCGAGACTGTGCCAACGCTGTACGGGCAAGATGCGGTGCTGCGTTTATTTAATTTTGACGAATCATTATTGAACTTGGACTTACTGGGCATTCCGCCGCGCCAGCGCAAGGAAATCGACGAAGTTGTCAGCCACCCGCGCGGTCTGGTGCTGATGGTCGGGCCGACTGGCTCGGGTAAATCGACGACGCTTTATAGCATGCTCAACGCGCTGAATACCACCGACCGCAAGCTGATTACGCTCGAGGATCCGATCGAGTATGGCCTGAGCGGCATGTCGCAAATTCCGATCGACACGACGCATGGGCAGAGCTTTGCTGATGGTTTGCGTAGCGTTTTGCGCCTCGACCCAGATGTGGTGATGGTTGGCGAGATTCGTGATGTCGATACGGCGCGCACGGCTATTCAGGCGTCAATCACCGGCCACTTGGTGCTATCGAGCTTTCACGCCAATACTACCAGTACGGCCTTTAGCCGTATGATTGACATGATTGGAGTTAACCCGATCTTTTCAAGCGCTATCCGTTTACTGATTGCTCAGCGTCTGGTGCGGCGTTTAGTTGATCATACCAAGGAAGCATATGAACCCGATGAGGCAACACGTAAATATGTTCAGCGCGTGCTCGAAAAGCTGCCGCCCGATGTCGAGAAGCCTGATTTGGATAATTTCAAGCTGTGGCGCCCCGTGCCTAGCGAAGATGCGCCGTTTGGCTACAAAGGCCGGGTGGTTATCATGGAACAGCTGGTTGTTACCGATGAAATCCAGAAGTTTATCCGCGGCGACGTCCAAGATGTTCACCCCGAGACTATCGAAGAAACCGCCCGAAACGAAGGCATGCTAACACTCGAGCAGGTCGGCGTGCTGGCGGCTTTGCGCGGCGAAACCACGCTCGAGGAAATAGCGCGGGTAATTTAGCGCAAATTGTGGTATAGTATTGGGTGCTGGCTCTAGACATAGGGTCTGGGTACAATCTACAATCATCGTCGAGCGCCCCGGTGCGGGGCGGAAGGAAGGTCTGAGATGGTCTGGAAAAGGATTGTCATGGGTAGGGCTGCTGCTCTTACCCCTAAAGCCTGCGACAATTATAGGCTGGAGAAGTCAACCTCTCCAGATCGCCAGCTTCACGAACTGGCGGCTGGAGGTAAGGGCGGTGCGGCCTGCGCCGCTCTCGTCCTGATGAACTCTGCCCGCGAGGCAGGGTTCTACGTCGAGGTCTTTACCTGCAAATCGGTGTATCGAAAAAGTTCTTTTATCGTGGCCGTTTACGATAGGCAGGGCGGAGCAGTGCTGGCCTTTTTTTGTCTCGATGCTACTGGCAGCATCGAGACGGATTTTTGTAGATATCCGGAACTCCTGATTCCGGAGCCATCAAGCTGGCGTCCATATTTTTGGCGTATGCTTGATTGGGTTACTGATCCATCAACCACACTCTAGTCTCGTCGGCAGCCGCAAAGGCACGCTCAAGCCAGCAGAGCTGCGCCTTTGCTATGGGGCGGGGCGCGCGATTTAGTTCGCCGTCCCGCCCCCAACTCAACTACTTAGTCTTGATTTAGGATTTTTTTATGACATTTGCCACCGCTGGTACGACGCGTTTGTCGAATGGCGACGGGATAACTTCGTCGACGGTTGGGTTTTCGACCAGCGCTGCTAGAGCTTCGGCGGCGGCTAACTTGTGCTGGTCAGTGATTTTCTGGACGCCATGGTCGAGTGCGCCGCGGAAAATACCAGGGAAAGCCAAGGAATTATTAACTTGATTCGGGAAGTCGCTGCGGCCAGTCGCTACGACAGCTGCACCAGCGCTAATCGCGGCATTGGGCATGATTTCGGGCACTGGATTGGCCAGGGCAAAAATAATCGGCTGGCTGGCCATTGCGGCGACCATCTCTGGCGCTAGCGAGTTGGCGGCCGATACGCCGATGAAAATGTCGGCGCCAGCTAATACTTCTGCTAGAGTACCGCTTTCTGAAGTGTTCAAATATTGCTGCAAGGCGGTTTTTTCTGGCGACAGGTCAGTGCGGTCGCTGCTCAGCGCGCCGTGGCGATCGAGCGCAATCAAGTTTTTGACGCCGTACAGATTGAGCAGCTTAATAATCGCTGTGCCAGCCGCGCCTGGTCCTGCCAGGACGACTTTGCAGTCGCGTAAGTTTTTGCCGACAACCTTGGCGGCGTTGATCAGCCCAGCTAGCACTACTATTGCCGTACCGTGCTGGTCATCGTGAAATACTGGAATGTCTAGTTCGGCTTTCAAACACTCCTCGATTTCGAAGCACTTTGGCGAAGCGATATCCTCTAAATTGATCGCCCCAAAGCTCGGCGCTATCGCCTTGATCGCAGCGATGATTTCTTCTGGCTCATGAACGTCCAAGACGATTGGCACGGCATCGACATTAGCAAAATGCTTGAACAGCAGCGCCTTGCCTTCCATGACTGGCATGGCGGCTTTCGGTCCCAAATCGCCCAAGCCCAAAATCGCCGAGCCGTCAGAAATCACGCCGACCAAATTGTTCGTCCAAGTGTATTTCGGCAAATCCGCCGGGTTCTCGGTGATGGCCTGGCTAACGGCGCCGACGCCCGGGCTGTAATAAGCGCTAAGCTTATCGCGGTCAATCTCGCCGCTGTCGCGCAGCGCGGTGGTGATTTTACCTTTATATTTTTGGTGTAGTTCGAGTGCTAGTTTGTTGTAATCCATGAGTATATTATAGCGCGTTTTGGCATTTTGGGCGCGCATGTTGAACTAAATGGCAGTTTGTAGCATAATATATTTATGAGAAGAAAAGGAGAGTTTTTAGACACAATAAGAAACCGGTTGACAACATTTTTGGCAGTTGGAAGTTTAGCGTTAAGTCTGTCTGTCGGGTCGTGCTCGGCTAAATCCCAATCGCCAGAACCAGCGCCAGAGACATCGACGTCAGCTAGCGCTACTCCTGGCAGTTTAACTTATGAAGAACTAGCTAGTGAAATCGGCAATGGCAAGCCAGTTTGGATCGCGCCAGTTGCTTATCCAGAGAATGCGGACGGTGGCAACGGTGGTATCGTTGTACGCCCAGCTGCTGAAGTAAACGGCGACCCGACATGCCAGCAGCCAGGCGAATCGCGGCAGGTGGGCGACGAACAGGTAAGATACTACGCCGTTGAAGATGGCAAATTGGTGGAAGTAGACCCTCCGTCATCCAGGGCGGCCAGACGGTCGGATAGCGTCGATGAAAATACGGTTATCTGCGTGAAATTTGACGGGGCAGTCGACGGATTTCGGCCAGGAGCGGAGCTTCCGACGACTATGGTTATTGACGGCAAGCCCTACCGTGTCGTATATGTAGAGAGTTCAACAGAAAACTCGTTGACCCCGCGTCAAGCTCTTGACCCAACCGATGAATAGCTGCTTTGCTTGCATTTTAGTATAGTTTGTGGTATAATAAAAAGACATACCAATTTTAATTTCGAGGTGAAAGTATAACGAAATGGATATATTAAAATCTGGCAGGTCAGCTATGAGGCATGCAGCGTCTGATGGGTCTACTGGCTTAGATTGGGATTGGCTGCCCAAGAAGGAGTTAAGGAAACCGATAGTCGCTCTCTCTGCGCTTGTTGTAGCGGCAACTTGTTCTACCGTGCGTGCATCTATGGAGTTTGCTGCGAATGAAGAAGATCCTACTCCTGTGACAGACAGGACTGATAATTTGCCTCAGCCAGCGGTGCCAGGCGACTCTATTGACACTAGCACTGACACTGATCAGTCTTCTTCGGACAGAGTAGTGGTAGACGGAGCTTCTAGAGTAGGTGTTTGCAATATATGGCAGGAGCAAGGATTTATTGGTCGCGGTTTCGTGTGTCCTGATACTAGCACTCAAATTAATCCAGATGTTCAACCGTTAGCTGACTCAGATGTTCAACCGTTAGCTGACTCAGATTTCCAGACGGCGGGCGGTTCTAATCCCGATACTCAAGTTCTTGTCGATGTCGATAGCATTAATCAATCGACCACAGCGTAAATTATTTCTTTTGTTTTATTTTATAAAGATCAAGAGCTAGCTGGCAACTAGCGGGCTTTGCTGGCTGCTTTCTCTTTGCAGCTATTGCTCGCCGCTTGATATTGTGTTAGAATACTTGCATTGTACGAGAGTTAATGATTCGGGCTTTGTTCGGTGTGGAGCCGCAGAGGTACAACTGCGTGGCCAGCCAGAGCGGGCTTGAAAGATAGGAAAAATTATGAGTTTTGCATTAATCCAAAAAGTCAACGACGAGCAAAAGAAAGCGCAAGTTGTCGATGTTCGCAGCGGCGACACCGTACGCGTCTACCAGAAAATCAAAGAGGGCAACAAAGAGCGCATTCAGATGTTCGAGGGCGTGGTCATCCGCACCGACAACAAAGGCCAGCACACTAGCCGCATCACCGTCCGCAAAGTTGCTTCGGGCGTCGGCGTCGAGAAATCATTCTTGCTGCATAGCCCGCTGGTAGAAAAAGTCGAGATTGTGCGCCGGGCCAAGGTTCGCCGCAACTTCTTGAGCTTCTTGCGCAAACGCAGCGGCAAGTCGGCCCGCCTGACTGCTGTTAAGTTCGACCGCGAGGCGGTAAATGCCGTCCGCGATAAACACGCCGAAGAAGAAGCCGCTCGCTTGAAAGAGGAAAAAGCCAAAGAAGCCGCCGAGAAGAAAGCCGCCGAAGACGCTAAACAAGCCGAATTGGACGCCAAGGCCGCTGAAGTAGCCGCTCGCCACGCCGAAAATTAACGGCAGTCTCTGCGTCTAGCACTAACGATAAATCCCGCCGATGAGCGGGATTTTGTTTTGCCAGCGAAATAACCGTGAAAAGGAAAGTGCCCGCCGAGGCGGCTCAAGCAGAACGTGCGTGTTCCGCGAGCCGCCCCAGCGGGCGTCGGAGAGGAAACGGCCCACCGAAGTAGGCTGACAGCAAGGCAGGATTTCTGCCTGCGGGCCGTTTCCTCGTGGACAGAGGTCAGCGGCCGTTGTGACGGCGGGCTGGTCGCGTGTTCTCGGTTGCCATGGACAATGCAAAGATGACTATAGCAAATAGCATCAACGTTGCAAGGAAGCTCTCAAGAAAGGAGAGCGATGGGATTGCGCTATACAGCGAGTGCAGCGCTCCCAGTGCCAACATTACTACCCAGGCCAGAAAGGCCCAGGTGATGGTCGGGATCCCGACCATAATGAATAAGACAAAAATTTTGCCTTTCATCAGCTAAACATCTCCTCTCTAGTCAATGTGCTTAGCTTACCAATATTATAACACAAATTCCGCCACCTGTGCCTGCGATTGAGCCTATCGCTGCCATTTGTTATCATGAACTTATGATTCTGGGGATCGACGAGGTTGGGCGCGGGCCGTGGGCGGGGCCGCTGGTGGTTGGCGCGGTGATTCTGGGCGGCGCCGAGATTGACGGTTTGGACGATAGTAAAAAGCTGACCAAAAAGCGCCGTGAAGCGTTGGACGTGGAAATTCGCGAAAAGGCGGCTGCCTGGGCGCTGGGCTGGGTGAGTACCCAGGAACTAGACGAGGCTGGCATGAGTGAGGCGCTGCGGCTGGCGACGCGGCGGGCGGTCGAGCAGATTCAAGCGCAATGCCGCCAGCAAAATCTAGCTTTTAGCGAAATCATCATCGATGGCAAGGTGAATTTTCTGCGCGGCACGGCGCTAGAGAAGTTTGTTGCGACCATGCCCAAAGCCGACGGTTTGATTCCGAGCGTGTCGGCGGCGTCGATCGTCGCCAAGGTGGCGCGCGACCAGTTCATGGCCGAGCAAGACGCGGTTTATCCGGGATACGGTTTCGCATCGAACGCTGGCTATGGCGTGGCCAAGCATCGGGCGGCGATTGAGCGCCTGGGTGTGACGCCGCTGCACCGGCTGAGTTTCGCGCCGCTGGCGAAGTATGCTGACAATAAGACGAAGCCGCGAGCAGTGCCTCAGAAAACAGTTGTTCAATCTGGCGAGCCGTCTGTCGGATATCCTCAGAAAATAATTCGGGGCCCACGTAAAGTTGCCCAAATTTTTTCTGAGAATATCACTCCAGACGCTGGAAATGTTGCTCGAATTGATTTGTCAAATACTATTTCGTCAGAAACGAAAAAATCAATGACAACCCGTCAAATTGGCGATAAAGGCGAGCAAGCGGCAGCAGATTGGCTGACGGCGCGCGGCCATGAGATTGTGGCGCGGAATTGGCGGACGCGGTACTGCGAAATCGATATCGTCAGCGTGAAAGGCGAGGTGTTGTATTTCACCGAGGTGAAGTATCGTAAAAATGATGATTTCGGCGATGGACTGGCGGTAATTACCGCCAAAAAGCAGCGGCAGATGCGTTTTGCGGCGGAGTTGTTTTTGGCGGGCAAGCCAGAATGCAGCGGCATGGCAGCCAAGCTGCTAGCCGCCAGCGTGAGCGGCGACCCGCCAGCCGTCCAAGCAGTAGTAGAAGTAAATTAAACCAAAGAAAATAGCCCGCCGAACGAGCTCAAGCTGAACGCTAGCTCAGCGGGCTATTTTCGGCGGGCGTTAGCCCTTCTTCACCGCCTTGTGGCGGTGCTGCTCGCAGGTGGTGCACCTGCAGACATCTTCGTCCTCGAGAGACATCGGCACGAAGCCGATGACTACAAGCTCGTAAACTGCCAGCATAATTGCCGGCATATAAATGATCTCACTGGCGCCATCGCCGACGGCGGTGGCGATACACCGCCAGACCCAAACGTGGGCGGCAGTGAACATCGCCGCCCACCCCCAGCCGGCCAGCGGGCCGCCAGCGTCAACGACGGACTTCGTCGCCCAGGGGGCGACGAGAGCGAGAACGATAGCGACAACAGTAATGAAGCTCATGATTTCCTCCTCAGAAAATCATCGCTCGAATTAAAGGGCACTTCTCGCCCTTTAGACTGATTCGAACGAAAAGCTATCATGAATATAGCACATTATCGTACAAATGTCAAGCGTTTTAACGAAAAATGTGTCATAATAATTTTGCGACCTCTGTAAAAGCCGCAAAATTACTTATCTCAAAAAATCGAAATTACTTTGCTAGGGCCGCTATGACCGCCGCTTTGTCGCGGTCGATTAGGTCTAGTTTGCCTTCCAAATCTAGTATTCCCATGTCGATGGCGCGGACGAGCGACTGGTCGCGGCGCAGCGGCGTGAAAAATTCGCGGTATTCGGCTAGCTGCTGGCGCGTCATCAGCAGCATGGCGGCGTAGCGCGGGAAATAATCGTGGCTTTTGTCGCTGGCGAAAGTTTGCTCGATCCAATGCCACTGGCTGCGCATCCAGTGCCAGGCGGCTTCGCGGCCGTAGCGATTACGCAGCAGGTCGACGAACCAATGAACGGTATCTTGGCTGCGGATGATATTGGTGTTGGTGAGTAGCCCGATTAAGCGCGCTAGCTGCTCGGCGTCGCGCGTCGTGGCGACCCCCGCGGCGATGTCGCTGCGCAGGTCGGCTGATTGCGTGGCTTGGTAGGCTTCAAGCAGCTGGCTGACTATATCTGCCGGTTGATCGCTGTAGCGGACGGCGGCACCGATGATTGATGGGCGCAGGTCGGCGCTGAGCTCGGCTAGAGGTGTATTTTGGTAGAGCTGGCGCGCGGTACTGATTGCCGCCGTGTCTTCGCTATATAGCATGCAATCGATGATGGCGGCGCGCAGTTTGCTGTCGGATTCTGGCTCGCCGGGGCGTTTGTTCCAACCTAGGCGCTCGAACTGCCGACGAGCTAGCTTGCCCGATAGGCGGCGCAGCAGCTTCTCGGCGGCTTCGTCTTGGTCGACGAATTTTTTGAGATCGCTGATGGCCAGCGCAATGATTTCCCAGACGGTCTGATCGCTTTCATTTTGAAAGGCGGCTAGTGCTTCGACTAGCGTACTGCTAGCAATTAGACCGCCGCGGGCTAGCAAGATTTGCTCGTTGAGATACTGCGCCCGCTGCGACGGCGTCAGCCTGCCGCTAGCGATTGCCTGCAATATGCGAGCTCGCAGAGTATCGTCGTAGCAAGTGATAAAGTGCGAGGCGTTTTGATGATTGAGCAGTAATAGTCCGTCTGGCGCTGGCGAAAGGCGCTGCTCGCGCTCTTTTAGGATTTCGGGCAGGCGCTGGTCGTTGGCGTCGAGCGGAATCGGCCACAAACGATCAGACGGCTGGTGCGGCCCGGTGAAGAATTGTTCTTGGCGGAGCGTCAACTCGCTATTGTCAAGCGACGCGTAGACTACAGGGTAGCCCGGTTGTGAGATCCAGGTGTTCATTAGCGCCCCGACATCTTTGCCGCTAGCTTGGCTTAGGCATTCCCAGAGGTCGTCGCCAGTGGTGTTGCTATATTCGAAGCGGGTGAAGTACTGCTTGAGGCCAGCGCGGAACGCTTCATCGCCGATCCATAGTTGCATCATCCGCAGCAGCCGGCCGCCTTTGGCGTAGACAATCGCTCCATCAAACAGTGCGCTAATTTCGGCTGGGCTCGATACGTCGGTTTGAACTGGCTGTACGCCGTCGATGCTATCGCGGCGCAGGGCAGCGACGCCCTCATTGTTGGCAAATTCGTCCCATTGCCGCCAATCCGGATGCAGCGCGTCAGTTGCTAGGTATTCCATCAGTGTAGCGAAACTCTCGTTCAGCCACAGGTTATTCCACCACTTCATAGTCACTAGATTACCGAACCATTGGTGGCTTAATTCGTGGGCGATAACCGTCGCAATATATTGGCGGGTTGAAACGCTAGCGGTTGCCGGATCGGCCAGCAGGGCGGTTTCGCGGTAGGTCACCAAGCCCCAATTCTCCATAGCGCCGCTGGAAAAATCAGGTAGTGCTACATGGTCAGATTTCGGCAGCGGGTAAGGCACGCCAAAATACTCGTTGAAAAAGTCAATTGTTTGCGCTGCGTGCTGGAGCGCCCAGTTCAAGCTGTCGGCTGACTGCGCTGGCGTGGCGTAGACGTTAACCTCGACGCCGCTCTTGGTAGCAGTAGTCGCGCGCTGTAAATCGCCAGCAACAAAGGCCGCCAGGTAAGTGCTCATACGCGGTGTTTGCTCAAAGGTGGTCAGCGTTCCCTCGCTACTTTCCCGCTGCGAAATGACTGGCATATTGCTGAGTACTACCGGTTCATTTGATAATATTGAAATCGCAAATGTAGCTTTGGCCTCTGGTTCGTCGACGCATGGGAAGGCTTCGCGGGCATGGTGGCTTTCGAATTGGGTGGCGTATAGCTCGCATTTCTGGCCTTGGTGTTTGTAATAGCAAGGATATATACCGTGCATGGCGTCGGTTAATGTTAACGAGAATTTGATAGTAATTTGCACTGGACCTTCACCAGTGTTGTCAAGTGTCAAAATGTCGCCGTTGATTGATACTTTGACTGCTTGGCCGTTGACAGTAGTCTCTTCGATCTGCAAATCTTTGGCGTGCAAGCGAATTGGCTCGGCTGCTAGATGTTGGCCGCGGATAGTTGCCGTGCCATAGATTAAGCGATTGCTCTTTGCTTGACGCAAATCCCATTGGATGTCGTAGTGTTCTGGTTGAAATTGAGAAAATAATCTGTCCATACATCCATTATAGCAGGGTGGTATAATATGCTTATGCAGCGGCGGCGTAGAATGGTCCTGGTAGCGGTGATTTTGATAGGTACTCTCGGGTGGATTGTTGTTAAGGAATGGCCGAATTTGCCGTTGATGCCACCAGATTCGCAGTCTCAACAGTCGGGATCGAATTCTGATTCTGGCGAAGTAGCGCGCGACGCTCTAGCAGCATTACCAACCAAGGGCCGCGCTCCCAAGACTGGCTACAAGCGCTCGCAGTTCGGTGACGGCTGGGCCAAGGCGGGCGGCTGCGATACGCGCAATGTTATCTTGCGGCGCGACTTGGCAAACGCTGTCCTGGGCGATGACAACTGCAAAGTACAGGCTGGTGCTCTTAGCGACCCGTACACTGGGCAGCGGATCGCTTTCAAGCGCGGTGCTAATTCTAGCGGCGCTGTGCAGATTGACCACGTAGTAGCGCTGAGCAATGCTTGGCAGACTGGCGCTCAGCAGCTGTCTAGCGAACAGCGAATCAGTCTGGCTAACGACCCGCTCGAGCTGTTAGCTGTCGACGGACCAGCTAACCAACAGAAGGGTGACGCCGATGCGGCGACTTGGCTGCCCTCTAATAAACCGTTTCGCTGCCAGTATATTGCCCGTCAAATTGCCGTCAAGAAAAAATACTCGCTGTGGGTAACACCGCCAGAGCGCACAGCGATGGAGCGGATTTTGGCGAGTTGTCCGGAACAGCGCTTGCCGGCGTGATATAATCTAAAATATGACAAAGAAACAACATTATTCTCTCTATGATATATTTGCGATACTTTTTGTAACGACACTATTGGTTAGTAATATTGTCAGCGTTAAAATTGTATCTGTTGGCTGGCTGACTTTTGATGCTGGCACGGTTTTGTTTCCGCTAGCGTATATCGTGGGTGATATAATTACTGAAGTTTATGGTTATCGCCGGATGCGCCGGCTGATTTATAATGGCGTGGCAGCCTTGACACTGATGACGTTGACTTTTTGGGTGGTGCAATTATTGCCGGCAGATAGTAGCTGGACGGGGCAAACGGCGTTTGAATCGACATTGGGTGTAGTCTGGCGGTTGGCTATCGGTTCAGTAGTGGCGCTGTTTGTCGGTGAAATAATGAATGCTTACGTAATGGGACGGATGAAAGTTGCTAGCCGCGGCCGTGGTTTGTGGTGGCGAATGATCGGCAGCTCGGCGGCGGCCAGCGCGCTAGATACGGTGATCTTCTCGACGATTGCTTTTGCCGGTACCATGCCGACGACCAGCTTTTGGCAACTTATCGTCACGGTGTTTTTGATCAAGATGGCGGTAGAGATTATGGTCTCGCCGCTGACGATGCATTTGATTGCCCGCGTGAAAAAGCGTGAAAAGATGGATACGTTCGAGCAGCCAGCGAAATATCTGGTGAATTAGTTGCTTGGCTCGTCTTGGCGGCGTTAGATTTTGACGCGGTTTTATTTTATAATGTGACGCCGATTGGTAAATTATCGCCGTAGTAGCGAGCCAGGAACGACTGCTTGAAATCAAAAAATGTGCCGTCTAGCAGCGAAGCGCGAATCTGGTCGACAGTGCGCACCACGAAGCGTTCATTATGAATGCTGGCGAGCGTAGCGCCGAGAATCTCGTCGGCGCGAAACAGATGATTGATGTAAGCGCGCGTATGATGCTGGCAAGTATAACAGTCGCACTCAGCGTCGATCGGCGCGAAGTCCTCGCGAAAGCGAGCATTGCTGATGTTGATGCGGCCGTTAAAAGTGTACAGAGCGCCGTTGCGGGCTTGGCGGGTCGGCGCGACACAATCGAAAGTATCGATACCATATTCGACGCCGAGAAACAAATCGGCCGGCTGTGAACCTAAGCCTAATAGGTGGCGCGGCTTATCCTCAGGCAAAGTCTCGCAGACCCAACGGACGACGTCAGCGATCTCGCCAGGCTGGAAAACTCCGCCGATACCGTAGCCGTCGAAGTTGCGCTGGCCCAGGAAATTAGCCGACTGGCGGCGCAGTGTTTCGTCGCGGGCGCCCTGGACGACGCCGTAGAGCGCTTGCAGGTTTTCGCCGCGTGCTAGATGTTCGGCGTTTAGCTCATCGTGGCGAACCAAGCAGCGTTCCGCCCAAGCGTGCGTTCGCTGCATTGCCTTTACAATCGTGCCGCGGGCCGCTAGCGGTGCAGTCAGCTCATCAAAAGCCATATGAATGTCAGCGCCGATGGCGTGCTGCAGTTCCATTGATGATTCTGGCGTCATCATTATATATTTGCCATCCAGATGCGACCGAAATTGCGCGCCTTGATCGGTGACTTTGGCTAGCTGATTAGCAGACTTGACCGCTTGCGCAGCGTTGCCTTTTTGAGTGTGAGCGACGGCGTCGATCCCTTTTTTGTAAGCAATTCCCAGACTGAAAATCTGAAAGCCGCCGCTGTCAGTGAAAGTCGGCCCATCGTAATCCATAAATTTGCCTAGGCCGCCTGCTTTATGAATGATTTCGACGCCTGGCCGCTGCATCAAATGATAAGTATTGGCCAAAATTGATTGCCCGCCGCAAGCTTTGACTTGTTCGACGGTTAGCGCCTTGACGGTTGCTTTGGTGCCGCCAACGATGAAAGCTGGCGTTTGAATCGTGCCGTGCGGCGTTTGAATTGTACCAGCACGCGCTAAGGTGTCGGGGAGGCGATGGGTAATGCTGAAAACAAGGGGTTGATTCATAAGGTCTAGTATATCATCTACCTCATGGCAGCAAAGTGTAACTTTTGCCAAAAGCATGAAATATGTTGAAAAACATTGACGATGCTCAGTAAGTATAATATAATTATAATTAGCCTTTCAGATAAAGGCTGCCTGATGCATGCGGAGAGACTGCACGCGTCCGAGGTAGCGGTCTGGATAGGCCGCACCTCAATTCATAGAAAGGATACCGCCATGTTAGACATCGTGGCTATTGTTTCGTTTATGTTTTTGTCTGTTATTCTCACCGCCTCCCTGTGGCGGCAGCGGAGAGTGGGGAGCACCCATGCATCACTCCTAGGACTGATGCTCACAATAGTGTATATGTATTCCGCGATCAGTCGTCGCGGTAGCGTGTATACAAGCTATGAAGCTGCTGCGTGGGCGGCGCTGGCTGCTTATGTGGTAGCGGTGGTACTTGCCGTCGCAGAATATAGGGCCAAAATCACAGCCTGGATCTCCAGGCTGTGGATTCGTAGGGCGCAGAGCCAGAAAGTCTCTGCCCTCGTCAAGATGGCGGAAACACAACTGAGCCTGCCCGAACAAGCCTGGGAATCTCGTGAAGGGTATTCCCCAGAGAGCCCAGAGAGCCCAGACACAGACGCATGAGGTGCGGGGCGGGATGTGCGATTTATTTCGCCGTCCCGCCCCCAACTCAACTCTTTGTGAAATATTTTTTGTATCGCACTGCTAGGCTTGACGATGCCAGCCCTCGCGTGTTACATTAAATACGTACTCATCCGGCCGGCAGGTCGGTTGTTTTCGTATTGGAACTAAAAGAAAGGAATTATATGGAAGATTTGAATATCAAGCAGTTGACGCTAGCAGTGCGGGCGATTGCTGATGAAAAGGCGTTGCCCGAAGAAACTGTATTAAACGTAATCGAGCAGGCGATCGCTGCTGCCTGGCGCCGCGATAACGGCGAGCGCGAGCAAAATGTGCGCGCCGAACTCAATATCAACGATGGTACCGCCAAGGTGTTTGTCCAGCGCGAAGTCGTCGAGGATGTCGTCAATCCGGCCACTGAAATCAGCTTGGCGGATGCTCAGGCAGAGAAGCCAGACGCTCAGCTAGGGGACATTATTGAGGAAGCCCATGAAGTTAAGTCCTTTGGCCGAGTGGCCGCCCAGACTGCCAAGCAGGTCGTCATGCAGCGCTTGCGCGAAGCCGAGCGCGAAGTCGTTCTGGCAGAGTTCGAAGACAAAATCGGCACGGTCGTTACCGGTATGGTGCAGCGCGTCGAGCCGCGCGTGGTGCGTGTCGAGTTAGGCAAGGCAACTGGTATTATCCCGCAGAGCGAGCAGATCCAAGGCGAGTTTTACAAAATTGGCTCGCGGATCAAAGTATTAATCAAAGACATCGAACGCGAAGGCCGCGGCCCGCAGCTGATCCTCAGTCGCGGCAGCGAGGACTTTATCGAATATCTCTTCCGCCAAGAAGTACCCGAGATGGAAACTGGCGCCGTCGAAATCAAAGGTATCGCCCGCGAAGCTGGCCGCCGTACTAAACTAGCGGTTGCTAGCACGGTGCCAGGCGTTGACCCGGTCGGAACGTTCGTTGGCGGACACGGCGCGCGCGTCAATGCGGTGATGAGCGAAATCGGCGAGCAAGAGAAAATCGATATCGTCACTTATGATGATAATATAGACACGTATATCCGCAATGCTCTTAGCCCGGCTGAG
>CAUSEX010000007.1:0-29669 GCA_963531145.1 uncultured Candidatus Saccharibacteria bacterium | reverse complement strand
GCCAAAGGCGATGCAGTAGTAATTATTGACGCTGATTTACAAGACCCGCCCGAGCTAATTCCGCAAATGATTGAGCTCTGGGAGCAAGGATACGATGACGTTTACGCACGGCGCCGCAGCCGCCAGGGTGAAACTTGGCTCAAGAAAAAAACCAGCGAGTGGTACTACCGTATTTTGCAAAAGTCGACGCGGATTCCAATTCAGCGCGATACTGGCGATTTTCGCTTGCTTGATCGGCGCTGTGTTGAAGCTCTCAAGCTGCTGCGCGAATCGCAGCGCAACACCAAGGCTCTTTTCAGCTGGATTGGCTTCAATAAAAAGGAATTACTTTACGATCGCGACCCGCGCGCTGCTGGCGATACTAAATGGAATTATAGCAAGCTGGTCAATCTCGCTATTGACGGTATCACCAGTTTCACCACTGCACCCTTACGAATGTCGTCGATTTTGGGGATGATTATATCATGCGGTGCATTTTTGTATATTCTTTATCTGCTAATTCGACCGCTGTTCGGCGTACCTACTGGCGCTGGCTATTCATCGCTAATGGCAGTAATTTTGTTTCTCGGCGGCATCCAGCTGATTAGCCTAGGCATTATCGGCGAGTACGTTGCTCGAATTTTTAGCGAGTCCAAGAACCGGCCTGGTTACTTTGTCGAAGAATATCACGAGGCTAAGCGTGAAAAATAAGGCGCAAATTGGTCGTTTCGCTATCGTCGGCACAATAAATACGATAATTGATTTTGGGTTATTATTTTCACTGACCTTTCTAGGATTGCCGAAACTAGCCGCCAATACTGTCTCGACCGGTACTGCCTTTGTTTTTAGCTTTTTCGCTAACAAAAAGTACACCTTCAAATCCACTAGCAAAAATATCAAATATGAGATAGTGTCCTTTGTGATTATTACGCTATTTGGCTTGTGGGTGCTTCAAAACGCTATGATTTGGCTGGCTACGCCGCTAATCAAAAACCTCATAACTAACGAACAAATTTCCTTGTTTGTCGCTAAATTATTTGCCACAGCCGTCTCTCTAATCTGGAATTACTACTTATACGAGCGAATTGTTTTCAGAAAGGAATCATCATGAGTCATATCGCTATTGACGCCCGCGTTATCAACTCTGGGACTGGTACTTACGTGGTTAAGTTGCTAGAATATTTGCAAAAAATCGACCACCACAATACCTACAGTATACTCATGCCAACCAAAGATAAAGACTATTGGCAGCCAACTAACCCAAATTTTAACGTCCTAACTATCGATTTCAAAAACTATTCGCTAGCTGAACAACTTGGTTTCAAAACTTTTCTCGATGACCTCAGTCCAGATTTGGTGCATTTTTGCATGCCGCAGCAGCCAATCCGATATCGCGGCAAGCACGTCACTACCGTTCATGACATGACACTGCTCAATACTTATAATTCCGACAAGAATTGGCTAGTTTTTCATGCTAAACAACTGGTTGGTCGCTGGGTATTCAAGAAAATTGCCCAGACTAGCCAGCATATCATCACCGTGTCAAACACTACCAAACGCGAATATCAAGCATTCTGCGGAATATCTGATGATAAAATTACAACGATTTATGAAGCTGCCGAGATTCATCGGGGCGGCCTGCAGCCGTACAAGACACCGTTTACGCGTTTTATTGCTTATGTCGGCCAACAGCCTGATTACAAAAATATCCGCCGTTTGGGCGACGCCCACCAAAAACTATTAAAAAAGTATCCCGACCTCGGATTAGTGCTAGTTGGCCGGATTAATGCTGCCGCTCAGCGCAACAAAGACTATTTTGAATCAAAAAAATACAAAAACATTCACTTCACCGGCTTTATACCTGATGCTGAGCGCGATTGGATCTTCACCCGGTCGCTAGCATACGTCTTCCCATCGCTGCTAGAAGGCTTCGGCTTGCCGCCGCTAGAGGCAATGGCCTACGGTACGCCAGTTGTTTCAAGCAATGCTTCGTGTATGCCAGAAATTCTCGGCGACGCTGCAATATATTTTGATCCGCTTGACATTGAGGACATTGCCAGCAAGATTGATACCGTTATTACCGATAAATCACTGCGCAATACTTTGTCTAAAAAAGGCAAGCAACAAGTGGCTAAGTATTCTTGGCGGCGGATGGCCGAGCAAACTTTGCAAATTTACGAAAATGCTATTAAAAGCTAGAGTCTCATTTCTTTGAAGGCTTTTTGCGCTAAATCATACATAGTTTGGTACACAGCGATATCGGCGCCCTGCTCGGCTGTGTGCAGATAAATCACGTTATCGACAACCTCAATTGAGACTTCGAAACCAAGCGCTGCCAATTGCTCCATGTACGTCGGGTTGAGCAGCTCAAAGCTAGCTGCTTGGTCGGTATTAGAAGCATACACCTCGTATAACTCATTAAACTTGCCCCACTCCATTTCGACTTTTTCCAAACCGCGAACACCGCCGAAACGCATCATTTTCTTGCGGCGAACAATAATCTGGCCGTAATCTTTCGGTACGTTAATTTGAGCGATAACTACTGATGAACTATCAGTGGCGCGCTGGTAAGTATACAATTGCACCAGCAATGATTCTTTATACAAGCCGACTACGTGATTATTAATGTCTGATGTACCAAATTGGGCGCCGTTAAATAGTTGCCCGCGCTTTGGTATAAACAACCAGCCCATATCAGCGCTATAGCAATAATTATTCTGGCGGGCAAATTGGTCGATTTGCGGATTATACATCGCTGGGTTAGCTGTCGCCTGATCGACGCCGTCTAGTAACCAATCTTTGCCATGGCGGCGGAATCGCCAATATTCAGTGAACATACTATTGTCGGTAAATAATGTCTGATTGGTAGCGTTATCGACCAGCGAATCTTTAGCGCTCGCCGAAAAACCAATCGTTACTGTATCTTGGCTATCATCAGGCGAATCTAGCATATCGACCACCTCGGCGTCGTTCACTACGATATCCGACATTTGGTTTGTCCGATTCATTAGCTGTAATGTATAAATCATCAAACCAGCATGATAAGCATAATTTTCGGTGGTATAAGCTTTAATCGCTTCGCTATCTTGTTTCGCCCAATCGCTTTGGTAGCGCAGGAATACTTGCTTGGCGTGATCGATTATCTGTTGTTCGTTCCATACCGGATCGGCAGCGCTAGCTTGCATAAGTTTATCGCGCAAAAACTTGCTTTGCTTAATCTTATTAAACGCCTCGTAAAGTCCAGTAATCATACCGACGAGCGCTCCTAGAGCGATAGTTACACCTACCCAACCTCTAGCAATCAACACGAAGGTTATTACTATCAAGACAAAACCAATCATGTTCGCAGCCACAAACCGCGTACCCTCTTGGCCTATGTGTTTGCGCAGCGCCGAACCGATACAATAAGCCGGTACGAAGCCAATCATCGCTATACCGGCCAGCAAACCGCCGCCTCCTCCGCCGCCAGAACCACCACCCGAGCCGCCAGATCCACCGCCGCCAGCACGAGCAAAGAGCTCGATATTTGTCAAAAATAAATGTTCCATCGAGCTCCTTACTTTTAATTTATTATTATTTTAGAATTAAAATTTGACTTCAACTGGCTTTTCAATTGCTGCCCGTTCGCTTTCGCTAACGTCGAAGAACTCTTTATCAGCGTTAAATCCTAGCATTCCAGCGAAAATATTAGTCGGGAAGACTTTGCGCTTGGTGTTGAACTGGGTGACGTTAGCATTGTAAAAGCGGCGTGAGGCAGCAATTTTATCCTCGGTGTCAGTGATTTGCGCTTGCAGCTCCATGAAGTTGCTAGAAGCTTTCAGCTCCGGATAATTTTCGGATACCGCGAATAAGCTTTTGAGCGCCATAGTCAATTCGCCGTCGGCCTTGGCTGCTTCAGCCGGGTGTGTTGCCGACATGATAGCCGAGCGCGCCTCGGTGACTTTTTCGAAAACGCCGCTCTCGTGCGCCGCGTAACCTTTAACAGTTTCAACGAGGTTCGGGATCAAGTCGGCGCGGCGCTTCAACTGCACCGAAATACCGCTCCACGATTCGTCAGTTTTGATATTTAGCTTGACCAAGCTATTATACATGCCGATTACCGCGCCGATCACGACAACCAGCAGGATAACCACCACCGCTACGATTATTAGTACAGCAGCCATACTCCAATCCTTTCTTTTATACTTATGATTATAACGCTAAGAACTCGCCTGCGCAATAATAATATAGCGCTGGCGGCCTTCGCCCTCAGAGTAAGTGCGAATATCACTGTATTCAGCCGCTATCCGGTGGACAACCCGGCGATCAGCAGCGTTAATATGAGCAACATGCGAATCGCCAGTGCGGCGCACTTCTTCAATCCAGCCGCGAGCCTTTTCGGCAATTTTTTCTTCGCGCTGCTTCTTATAACCGGCAATATCGACGATTACGCGGGTAACCGCCGCATTATTATTGCGCAGCACTGTCGATACCATGTATTGCAAGCTGCGCAGCGTCTCGGCATTACGGCCAATCAAAATACTATTGAGGTCGCTGCTGGCAATGTCAATCGATAAAATATCATCCTGATAGCTAGTCTCGACCTCTATATTTTCGCCAAAAAACGACAAAATATCCTCGACAAATTTCTTGGCATAGGCAATTGATTGTTCTTTATCCATACTTCTCCTTTCCTACCTCGCCTTAATCCGCGTGATGTGTGCTTCTTTAGCTTTTTTCTCGCGGGTTTTGGCTTTTTTCGATTTTTTGGGAGCGCTAGCCTCTTCGGCAATTTCGTGCATTTCTTCAGCATCTTTTCGCAGCAAGAAATGCTGCTGAGCGGCCGCCACCAAGTTAGACGCCGTATAGTAAAGCGCCAATGCTCCTGGCAGCCCCACCATGATCAAAAACATCATTATCGGCATGACCTTCATCATGCCGCGCGTCATAATACCGCTCATCTCGGTCGGATCGGCCTCTTTGCCTTCGGCCGCTTCTTTCATCAAATCGCGGAAACGCTTTTGGTTTTTACCAGCAGTTGGCGCGGTTTGCTTAGTGATAATATACTGAGTAATTGCCGATACGGCCGCCAAAGCCAACAAGAAAAAGTCGATGCCGTGGTTGCTAAAAGTTGTCTTAGTCAAATCAATAAACCCAAGCATTGTATGATTGAAATTAGCTGGATTTTGGATAATCGACTGAATAACATCGATATTTTTGATTGGCTCGTAAAGGTATTGACTAATCACTTCGCTTTTGAGAGAGATAATAATTCTAATCACCTGGTAAAGTCCAATAAATATCGGCAACTGGATGATCAACACTAACACCGAACGCATCGGCTTAATACCATAGCGTTTGTATAGTTCCATTTGCTGCATAGCCTCGGCCTGGCGGTCGCCTTTGGTGTTTTTCTTGATCTTAGCCAACTCCGGCTGCATTTTGCGCATCAGCTTGGTTTGGTTGAGCTGGCTTTTGATCAGCGGATACATCACAAACCGCAGAATAATCGTAAAGATAATAATCGCCAGCCCGAAATCGTGCCACGGAATGATACTATACAATAACATTAGCGCGTTAAAAATCGGCTGGACAATCAATAATTGGAATAAATCATGCATAAAAGCCTCGTATTCTCCTCTCGGCAAGTACTTATCTATACCATTATATCATCTCTTTGGCTGGCAACTACCGAATCAAGCGATGATTTGCGCAAAAATAGCATCAAGCGATGATTTCAGATCGCCAGGCGCCAAGCTTAACGCTTCGCCGTTGGTAACAATCACTGCGATATCGACGTTTTTAACGCGAGGTAAAACATCAACCCGCAAGCGTTCATAAACCTGGCGGCGGATACGATTGCGCCCAACCGCTGATTTATGGACTTTTTTACTAATTACTACCGCAAAGCGCGGCTGCTGGCGGCGGGGATTGGTAATATATCTGACCGTGAAATAACGCGACCTAACCGCTTGGCCGTTTTTGTATAAAAATTTCAAGCTGCCATGCCCGTGAAATCGATATTTTGACGCAATCATACAATAAATTCCATTATAGCAAAATAGCGCCGAAAATTAGCGCTATTTACCTGTAGTTACCTCGACTAGTTAGAGCGCGATACGAGCACGGCCTTTAGCTTGGCGGCGCTTGAGTACAGCCCGGCCAGCTTTGGTTGCCCGGCGAGCACGGTAGCCGTGCGTCTTGACGCGGTGTCGAGTATGCGGTTGAAAAGTTCGCTTTGGCATAATGACAGTTATTATAGCAATTTCATGCTCAATAATCAATATTTGATTGCTAATATGTCGAGATTATACTATCGCTATATAAATTATCCACATTTTTGGCTGGTTTGTCCACAAATTTAACAGAGGTGGCGCTAAATTGTGGAAAAACTCACCTCTGTTTAGCCGCCTACATAACTATTAATGAACGTAATGTTCTTATAGTTGTGGAAAACTCGTGAATCAGCTATCATAGAGATACGTTATTAACAGCTTGTGAGGGTATAAGTTTTAGATGAATAATTCATTATGGCAAAGTGTCCTGGGGGAAATCGAGCTTTCGGTATCGCATGCGAACTTCAAAACCTGGTTTCGCGATACTGAGTTACTATCTTACGATAATGGCACGGCGACTATCGGCGTTGTTAATGTCTTTGCTAAATCACAGCTCGAAAAGCGTTTCGATACGCAAATCCGCGAAATACTCAAGAAAAATAATCCTGACATCAAAGATGTTAATTACAAAGTCAAAAATACTAAGAAAAAAATCACTAGCCGTGAAACTACCGCTTCGCTGCGCGATCGCGCTAACGAGTTAATTAGCCGCGCGCCAGTTAACGCCAAAACGCCCACCGCCAATACCACCCTTAACCCGCGCTACACTTTTGATAATTTCGTTGTTGGTTCGTGCAACGACCTCGCCTACACTGCTTGTCAGGCAGCCGCCGCTAATCCTGGCGCCAAATATAACCCGCTTTTCATCTATGGTGGTGTCGGCTTGGGTAAGACTCACTTAATTCAAGCTGTCGGCAACGCCATCATTAAGCGCGATCCCAAAATGAAAGTTGCCTATGTTAGCTCTGAAACTTTCATAAAAGAATTTCTCGACAGTATTCGTTTCAAAATCGCTGGCTTCAGCGATAAATATCGCAACGTTGACGTCTTGATCGTCGATGATATGCAATTCATCGCCGGCAAAGAAAAAACTCAAGAAGAATTCTTTCATACTTTTAATGCCCTACATCAAGCTAATAAGCAAATTATCATCAGCAGCGACAAGCCGCCGCGCAGTATTCCAACCTTAACCGAGAGGCTGCGCAGCCGCTTTGAATGGGGTATGGCGATTGACATTCAAATGCCTGATTTCGAGACTCGCTGCGTCATCATCGAGACCAAAGCCAGCATGTCCGGCGTGACGTTAGAACGCCAGACGGTCGAATATTTAGCGCAAAATATCAAAACTAATGTCCGCGAGCTAGAGGGCGCGCTTAATCAGCTGCTGGCTTATTCGGAAATGCGCGGCACCACCCCAGATGCTGCCACCGCCGAAGGACTGCTCGGCAACGTTCGATCAACCAGGCCGCAACACCTAACCGCCAAGCAAATCATTGACAAAACCGCCCGCCACTTCCAAATCGATAGCAAAGAAATGTGCAGCAGTAAGCGCGACAAATACATTGCTACACCGCGGCAAATTGCTATGTATTTACTGCGTAGCGAACTGCACATGAGCTTCCCGCGCATCGCTCAAGAGCTCGGCCGCAAAGATCACACCACGGCTATTCATTCGGTCAACAAAATTGAAAAGGCTATCAAGCTTGACCTCACTATCCGCGAACAAGTCGCCGAAATCCGGGAGAAACTTTATGCTTAAATCCTGTGGAAATTTTGTGTACAGCCGGTTCAAAGCTCTGGGTAAAAATTGTGTTCGTTTATCCACTGTTTGGCGAGAGACCTGGCTACTGCCATCGTTAAAGTGGACAAACTGCCTAGTTTTACTATGTGAAACTCACTCTTTTTCCGCTAGATTTTCTCAGGCTGAAATTCGTCAATTACCTCTGTTAATCAGCTACTTTTCCCCATTGTCCACAGCACCTACTATATACATCACTAATTATAAAAAGAAAGATAGGTAATAATTATGGAATTATCGGTCACACAAGAAAACTTTGCGCGAGCACTAGCAATCGTTGGCCGGATCGCTAGCAGCCGCGCCGGACTACCAATACTTGGCAATGTGTTGCTGCGAACTGAAGCTAACCGGTTATTGGTTGCTGCGACTAACTTAGAGATAGCAGCGACTTGCTATGTTGGCGCCAAAATTACTAAACCGGGCGAGTTGACCTTGCCAGCCAAACTGATTAGCGAATTTATAGCCAGTCTGCCGCGCGGTACAGTTGATATAGTTAGCAAGGGCACGTCGATGACAATTTCGTCGGGCAATTATTCATCAATTATGTCGGGCGTTGACGCTGGTGAATTTCCGGAATTACCATCAATTGATGAGAATCAAGCTGTCACCTACACTATCGCAGTAGCTGATTTCAAGCAAGCTGTCAGCCAGACGATTATCACTACTAGCAATGACACCTCGCGTCCAGTACTAACCGGCGTTTATTGGCACACTGACGGCGGTAAATTGTATTTAGCGGGCACTGACGGCTATCGCTTAGCGCAGCGCCGCTTGTTTGATACTACCAGCGAAATTGCGGCAATTGTGCCAACGTCGAGCCTGCAAGAGGTGCTGCGAACAATTTCGGATAGCACCGACCAAGTCGAGGTACTGTTTGACGACGAGCAAGTCCGCTTCCGGGTCGATGACTCCGAGATTACCAGCCGTTTAATCGAAGGCAGCTATCCGAAATATCAGCAGTTAATACCAGCGACCTCCGAAACCCAAGCGCGAGTCAAGATGGATGATTTTTCGCGAATTGTGAAGATCGCTGGATTGTTTGCGCGCAATTCTGGCGGCAGCGTGACAGTGACGGTTGATGGCGAAAAGAATAATATTAGTATTCACTCGATTGCTAGCGAACTTGGCGAGAATACTAGCTCGGCTGATGCCGAGGTTACTGGCGGCGGTGTTCTCACGTTAAATTCACGCTATATTACCGACGCGCTTGGGGTTATTGATGGCGATAGCGTCGATTTCCGGTTTAGCGGCAAACTGTCGCCATGCGTTTTGTCGCCGGCAAGCAAAGATTCGGATTATATCCATATAATTATGCCTCTGAAGAGTTAACATGAAGATTTTGCGATTGGCGGTGCAGAATGTTCGCGTTCATTCGCTGAAAATGCTTGATTTGGAGCCAGGGACGACGCTAATATCTGGCCCGAACGGTTGCGGCAAGACATCGCTTATCGAGGCCTTATATATCGCTTTGCGCGGCAAGTCTTTTCGCGGCAGCGACGAATCGATTTGTTCGTACGGCACTCAAATGTATCAGATAGACGTAGCTACCGATGAACTGCAATATCGGGTGACTTATCAAAACCAAGACGGCGCCAAGCGCAAACAGTTCGTGGTTGCTGGCAAAAAACACGGCCGCTTGCCTTATGCTCTCAAATATCCGATTGTGCTATTCGAGCCGGATACGCTGCGGATTGTTAACGGCTCGCCGCAGCGCCGCCGCGATTTTTTGGACGGGTTGATCCAGCAATATGACCAGTCATATTCACATGAGCTGAGCCGGTATAATCGCGCTCTATTGCAGCGTAATAAGCTCCTCAAGGATCCGCTAATTAACGACGACGAATTATTCTCTTGGAATTTAATACTGAGCGATTATGGCGCTAAAATTATTAGTAAGCGCCAAGCGGTTTTAAACGATTTTAATAGTAAAATAACTGCAATCTATCAGAGTATTGCTGGCACGAGCGACACGGTTAGCTTGCAATACTCCCACGAAAGCCGCGTGTCGGCGCAAAAACTACTCAAGGAGTATGAAGAAAAAATCACTTATGATAAGGCAGTTGGCGCGACCAGCACTGGGCCGCATCGGCACGATATAGCGATTGGATTTGGTGATAAACCTGCTGCCAAAGTTGCCTCTCGCGGCGAGACGCGGACGATTATTTTGGCGCTAAAATTTCTCGAGGCAGCTTATATCGAGCAGCAAACTGGTAAAAGGCCGTTAATTTTGCTAGATGACGTCTTTGGCGAGCTTGATCGACACCGCCAAAAGCGGCTGATGAGCGAGTTTGTCGATAACCAGATTGTGATGACTAGCGCTGGCTAGCTGGTCTACATGTCTAAACGTCGGGCGTACCCTTTTTTTTGTTCAGATTATAATTCGGCATGAGCGGCCGCTGTGTAGTGATGTCGATAGTGTTAGCTTTATTGAGAGTACTTTGCGGCGCTGAGCAGTCGTATTTGCTGATCGAGATCATCGGCTTGCATTTAACTACCCATTTCGAATCTTTCTTCTCGAGGACGACTTTCAGAGTGTCTCGGTTTAAGTCGGTGCCAGCGCCGTTAAACACCAAGGCGGCAATCGCCCAGTCGCCTTTTTCTAGTACAGCTTCATTTTTGATAGTGTAAAAGGTGCTTATTTTGCTATTGCTGCCTAGGATAGCGCTATCTATAGCTTTTTTGTTCTCGTTCGTCAGTTTTTGCAAGTACGAATTAGTATATTTGTAGTCGAGAGAAACGCTTTTTTTGTCCGAGCCTAACAATATCCCTCGTTGTAAAATTGACACGATATTATCTTTACTCTTAGCTACTAAAAAGTAAGTGCCTTTCGGCAAGAAATACTCTTTGCCGGACTGAATGGATTTTTCGATAACTGTTTTGGTAGGAGCGATGGTATTTTCGGTCTTGGTGTCAGTGCCTTTGTATAGTATAACGCTAGAATATTTCGATGAATCGAATGAGATTGTCAAATACTGGCGAGAAGTAATTACTGCCAATATAATCATCAAAACAGTAAATGCAGAAAAAGCGGCGGCAATTATAATGATTTTCTTCTTCAGCGTCATAAGTTATTCTCCTAGATGGCTTTTATAATCGGCATATTCTATCTGATAATCGCTTAATTTGATACCCATAGATACTAACCGCAGCGTAGCTTTGTAGCGGTATTGCGGCGATTCGGTACGGATAACGATTATTGGCCGGTCGTCTTTCTTGTAGTAACCAACCGAATAGTAAGGATCTTTGATTGGTAATTTAGCGACTACTGGATATTTTTCGGTGAATTTTTTGCCAGCTTCGCGGATTTGCTGGCCAGCAGTACCTTCAACTTTATCGTATTGATCCATGTGCTTTTTCTGCCATTGGCGAGCTTGATCTGATTGCGGCATGAGCTCAATGATGATAATATGTTGCGGTTTACTGTTGGCGTTGACCTCTATCTGGCTGCTGCGGAAGCCGTCTTTGGCAGCCGTGATTGAATAATCGCCTGGCGGCAGGTAATTGGTACCGTTTCTGGCAGCATACTCGACCTTAGTTTTTTTGTCTTTGAAAGTGATTTTCGCATCGTTAGGGGCGGCAGCAACTTCGACCGGGATTTTCCCCGACCGGTCGATAGCGGTGTAAATTTGATAAATTAGCGCACCAACTATCGCAATGATAGCGAAAATGATAGTGATAATAATAGTTTTGCGTTTATTCATGCTGATATCCCTGATGATGTTGTTGTTGATGATGATGATTTCTTTCTAAACCATACTGCTCCAGCCCAATCAAACCCTTCGCCGCCAGCACTCGGAGCCTTTTCTCCTTGGCTGGCTGAGGCGTATTTACTTTCGAAACCGTTGATTTCACCTACGTATATCCAGGTATGCCCTGGTGAGAAAGCCACGTCGCCTGGCTGTAATTTGTCGTCTGTAAATTTACTGCCGTCTGGCTCGTATGT
This sequence comes from uncultured Candidatus Saccharibacteria bacterium, assembly GCA_963531145.1. Classification (GTDB taxonomy): domain Bacteria; phylum Patescibacteriota; class Saccharimonadia; order Saccharimonadales; family Saccharimonadaceae; genus Saccharimonas. The sequence continues at coordinate 17,854 of CAUSEX010000007.1, read as the reverse complement.
ACCATTAGCGCTACCAAGATATTGCCAATTAAGGGTAGCCCATAGTCTTTGCACAACAGTGTTACCACCCTTAGCATCAAAATTGTATGTCTTATCGAAACCGCTATCATAAATTAATGTTGTAACAAAGCCACCGCAATCAACACCGTAATGACTTCCAAAAAAACGCCCCTCATCTGTAGCTTTATAGATTGCTTCAATGTATTCATCTTTTCGTTGAATGCGCGGTTCGTGATGTATCTGCGGCCAGGCGTATTTCAGAGTATACTCTTGTAAGGATGAACTAGCTCCGCCGCCGCTACTACATGAGGCAGAAGTTCCCGGATCAGAGGTTCCAGACGAGCCTAGTGTCGGACTATCTTTATATTTTTCATAAAGGGCTTTGGCATAGGCCTGACGTTTTTCCATCGCACTGCCGCCACTTCCCTCAAAATTTGCTTCAAAAACTTCGGTGGCCTGCTCAGCGCTGGTTGTAGCCCTAACGGCATCAGCAGTGCCACCGCGACCTGGCGTGTGATCTTTCCACTCATCAGTAAGACCCATTTCCCAAGCTAGATATCGTAATTGAATTGAGAAATCATATGGATCACTTCCCATATCAGCTGCAAATTTAACTAACCCATTATTCCAGCGATTAGCTTCATCCCACTGGGCAATACCAATGTGCGATCCGTTAGATGCTCTAGGATCTAGGGTTGGTCCTGACTCTTGTTGAAGGTTGCCGACGATACCGGCAGCTTGAGCTAAGGTTAATTTGGTACCATTGCCAGCGCTCATCAGATAACCTAGGGCAGTTTCTGGATTATCTGATAGCATCTTAACCACGCTACCGCCTGTTTTTGGTTTAACACAGCAATTAGAGGAGCTACTACTAGATGAAGTGGTTGATGTTGTAGATGTAGTAGCGACTGAAGCTCCAGCGTAGCCAGCCATTTCGTCGAGAGCGCCTTGCATAAAGTTTATATATCCCTCAGTATCGTTGCCATCGTCGGGCGGAGCGTATCTATTAGCATAGGCTGTCATACCTTGGTCGATTTCGTCAGAAAACACTGCTCTGTCGTACGAAAACCAGTCGCCGCTATCGACGTTTTTGTTTTCTTCAGCATCAGCGTCAACACTAGCCTCGAAAGATGTCCACATATACCAATTTCGACTAGCCTCTACGACGTGTGGTTGAGAGTCGGTTGCGGTACGTCCAAAGGCGTTATGCCCTTGATGAACTTTTATCTGGGCACCTGGTACGTCTGTAGTGGCTAATGTTGATTCCATCATAGCGTGCGCATACGCCAAAAATGGGCTGAGGTTGGCTTTTTTGGCGCTCGCCACAGCTTTTTGACTGGTACCTTTTAATGGGCTGTCTGGTGCGTGAGTTTCAATGTATTTTTCGATTGCGTCTGCCATTTTTGTGGCATCTAGATTAGGATAGGTCATACCGTTTGGTGCGCCGCTGCCAGGGCTGACTGACGATAAATCGGTACCCGACGACTCTGTCGAGCAGGTAGCATTGGTATCGTAAAATTCTATATTATTAGTAGCTGATACAATCTCTCTGGTGCAGCCAAGGCGGTTTGACTATATATACTTACTAATGTAATTACAGAAAGTATAATGCATGCTATTTTTTTTGGCATTATTAATTAGCTACCCTTCTGGCATATTCCCAATGCCATGCCTCAGGTTTACTGCCGTCGCGTTCTGCCCATTTTGGATGAACGAAACCGTATTTGTGAGCATTAGCGGTTAGCCAATTGTATACTGGTGTATCAAAGCCACCAACACTAATATCGGCAGCTAATCCCCAACCATGGTTAGAGCTGCACGGTGGGGCTGGCTTAGCTAGACCACCTTGATAACGTGAACTATTGGGGTCGGCGTATGCTATTTGAGTCTCGCAATCACGGTATGCTTCGTTAATACCTAGATCGCTGCCTGTTTCGGCCTTGTAAGCCTTATTCATTTCTTCCATAGCAGCAGCAGCCTGTTTATGCATTTTTTCACTAGAAAATGATAGAGTAACAAGCTCGCTGTCCGGAAGAGCTCCATTGTTGAGACCTTTCCAAACAGATACATCATCACCGCCTTCTGCTGCAGGTTGAGCTTGGTTAAACTCTGGTTCACCTACAGCGCTACCGACACTAGTACTGGTAGATGCTGTTGAAGTTGATGTCGGTTTCGTTGTTTTATCTGGATCCTCATCCATACCATCGACAGTGCGTTTGTCGATTTGGTATAGGTTATATAGGGCGCGCTGCCGGCTGTCGACGGTGCATTCTTTGGTGTTTATGATGCTAGCTTGGTTGCAAGTGTCTATCCAGTCTTGCAGCTCGCTATTACTCTTTACTTTGCCGTCTTCGTCGATATCGCCGGAAGCGCTTAATTCACTAGCTACTTGATCAGGTTCTATGCCCATATAATCAGTTGGTACGCCGTATTGAACGTCGCAGGCTGGACCGACAGCGATGTCTTTTTCGTTGGCTAGCACCGAGTTTTGCGTGCATTTGTTCTCGTCAATGATATTTTTGGCATAAGCCGACGGATTAAATAAATTAAACAGCGACGAAGTAGATATCGACGAGATGGCCGATACGAATGCTAATGGACTCGATGCCATACCTAAATATGGTACGAATCGTATAGCGATTGACCCCAGGAAAGTATTCGGACTAGAGATGTCGAATGGGCTGTGTGTCAAGCGGTCTTCTTCGGCTAGGGCAATACGCTCGGGCTGGACAATTTGCTCGTCGAAGGCAACTTTTTGCTGGACGGTTAGCGGTGCATTGCCAGTGTAGCTGGCTTGGTCGGCCATGCTGTTTGATAAGCCCACGCCAGTGATGTCGCCGACATCAGTGCCGGTTGCTCCTTTGGTCTTGTTGCCTAGGAAGTATTCGGCTAATGCTTTCATATCTACCCATTTGGTGAATGCGTCAATAGAGGTCTGCACAATAGTTCCCATGACTGAGCTTAGTTTTTCTTGTACGGTGTCAAATGTCAATAAACCCTCAATTAGGAGTTCTCCCCCTACCCAGGCCCAGCCAATCGGCCCTAGTCCAGCCCTGAGGCCGTCAAAAACATCGACGCCGACTTCGGCTGCTGTCGAGCCGATCAGGTCGCATCCCATTTTGACAGGCTCGCTATTGACAACACCTAGATAGGTGGCTAGAGTGCCGCCAACTCCTGGTATATACGACGACGAGCTGCCAGCGGTGCCTAGACCCATAGTATATTTCATCAGTTTAGCGTCGGTAGCGGGTTTTTTGATAGTACCGTCGGACTTAGTATATGATTGAGTGAGGATAGTCGCTACGTTATTAACCATTTCTGGAGTGGCCTCGCCCTTTTTGATAGCATCAGCGGCTGTCAAAACGGTATAACCTAGTTTAGCGTACTGGGCGATTCGAAAAGCCTTATTGATATTGACTGCCACATTTGGCGCCTTGGCTGCCGCGCAGATTCCTTGAGCCATCATTAGCTTGACGTCGTTCCCTTTCTTTTTGGTGGCTTTTTTGGCTTCTTTTGTAGCGTAATCACCAGCTTGTTCGGCGATTTCTTTATTCAGTTTATCAGCCGCTTTGTCTTCTATTTTCGTTAATTCGTCTGTGGCTTCGGTTAGAGCTTTTCTGGTTTTTTTGGAGTTTAACTTTTCTGCTACTTTTTTGGTGACGCCTATTTTCTTGAGGAACTTGACCGCGGCGTCGTCAACCCAGTTCACCCAGCGCGGGTTAAAAGCGCGCCGGAAAGCGTTGCGGAGTTTAGGATTATTGCGTAATGCTTTTTTGAAATCTTTAGCGGATATCTTCTCGCCGTCTATCAGATAGTGAGCTGGCCGTTTGCCGCCGATTAGCTTGCCTTTTTCGATAACTTCGCCGGCTTCGTCGAGAGCCTTGACGCCAGCCTTATCAAGCTGTTTTAGTTGGTAATCGGTCGGTTTGTGAAAACGGCAGGCGATTTTGACCAGAGTACAAGATCCAGATGTGGCGTCATCAGCCAGGCGCCGCGACAAAATTCGGTTTGATCGCGACGATGATGTATATTGCTGCTGATCGATATTGGTGACGATTGACTCTTTGATGGATACCAGTAACGAGCCCATGATGCTAGTCGACGAACCGATACCAACAGCACCGACCAGTAGCATGCTGGCTATCGCGCCAGTCGGGCCAAATCGTTTGAGCTTATTCATAGCCGAAAAGCCGCCTGATTTACCCTTGCCCTTCTTAGGCTTGTTTAGGTCTCTCGAGGTGTTATCGCGCCAGCCGTCTTGCTGCTGCGACTGCTTCTCTTTGTTATTGATATTGCCGCCGGCGTCGCCACTGCTATTACCGCTACTGCTAGCCGCTTCGTTGCCGCGTTTGGCTGGTTTTTTGTTCTCCATCCTCGACAAATTTCGGCTGACAGTATCATCCCAGTGCGCCTGGCTCGGCGACATTTCGCGCTCCCAGGCGTCGAAATCGTCAGCATGGCCTTGGCCTGCGGATGGCTGCATCTGACGCTCCCACTGGTCAAAGTCGTCGGCGTTGTCTTGGCTGGTGTCTGGACTTTCTCTTGTACCTAGCGGCATAATCTTATTATAACCTTTTTAAGCTATTATGTCTGCTCCTCGGCAGCAGCTGCGGCGGCTTGTTGTAGCGTTGCCTGCGGGTTGGTGGTAATCAAGCCAGTTTCGGTGTCGCTGGCGACAATCTGGATATGAACGTGATTCTGCCCGGCAAAGAATAACCCCTGCCCGACCGGAAAGTTAGCTAGGCGCTTGCGTTCTTCTTCGGTTAATTTGAAAACGTCGCCAAGCACATCAACGGCGCTCGATGATTGCTTTAATAGCAGCTGCATTGACGAGTTGGAGACGATAGCGCGGCCCATTTTGCTGCCCATGAAGTCCTCGACGTCCTGAGTGATAGTCGTCAGGCCCAGGTAATATTTACGAGCGCGCTTGGCTAAACTAAACATAAAGTTCGCCGAGTCGTCATATTTCATCAGCTGCCAAGCCTCATCGACGATTAACATGCGCTTTTTCTGCTGGGTACGGACAATATTCCAAATGTGGCTAAGGACGATATACATCGCCACCGGCCGCAATTCGTCCTCGAGGTCGCGAATATTAAAGACTACCATATTGTTGTTGATATCAATATTGCTCTGCTGGCTAAAGATACCAGCAAACGTGCCAGTGGTATATTTGCGCAGGCGCTGCGCCAACTGCGGGCCGGTACCGCCCATGTGTAACAGAGTGTCATATAAATCGCCCATTGTCGGCGGTACTGAGGTGTGCGTCAATGGATCGCTAGTGATGCCGACGCGAGCGTAAGTATCAATCAAGCCTTGGTCGAGGTCGGCCTCTTCGGATGGCGATAAGCCAATACCAGCGCTATTAGCCGAAGCTCCGCCCAGCATCAGCCGCAGCAACCCGTGCAGCGTCACTAGATTAGCGCGCAGGGCGTCGTCGGCTTCTTCGTTATCGATAACTTTTGGCAGATCAAAAGGATTAATTCGCGTGTCGCTGCTGAGGCTGAGCCGAATATAGCTGCCGCCAACAGCGTCGCTTAGCCGCTGGTACTCGTTTTCTGGGTCGATAATCAGGATATCGGCGCCCATCATCATGCTGCGAAGAGCCTCTAGCTTGACAGTAAACGACTTGCCGGCGCCAGATTTAGCGAATACTACCATGTTGGCGTTCTCTAGGGTGTAGCGGTCGAAAATCACTAGGCCGTTGTTATGCATATTGATACCGTACAAAATACCGTTTTCTTGGGTTAAATCAGCGCTTGTGAATGGGAAGCTGGTGCTGACGGCGCCAGTGTTCATATTGCGGCGAATTTGTAGTTGGTCGCTCATTTGCGGCACCGTACTGTTGAGGCCTTGTTCTTGCTGGCTAGAGGCGGTTTTGCTGTAAACCAGCATCTGCCCGAAGAATGTCTCGATCGAGTGCTGTACATAGCCTAATTCCTCTAAGCTATCGCCGTAAATCGTTACGTACAGGCCATAGCGGAAAAAGCGCTCTGATCCTACCTGCAGCTCGTCGCGCAGCTCTTCGGCGTCCTGCAGGGCGGCTTCTTTGGCTGGGTCGCGCGTCTTGCCTTTTTCGGCATTAATCGCCATATCGGCCTCTAGCTGAGTAACTTTTTTGCGCAAATTTTTGAGGACAATCGCTGTATCGACAGGATAAATAAACATGCTGATATCGAGGACTTGATCAATGTTAATTAATCCCGATAGCCAGCCCGTATACAACCGGCGCGGATAGCCATAGACATACATAGTACGGCCGTATTTGGTGCCGATACGGAAATAAGCTGAATGGATTTCGAGGCTACTCGGCGCGATTAAATCGCGCAGCGTGGTCATACCCTTGAGGAAAGCTTGTTCGACCTCTGCCTGCTCGCGCTCGCGCTGCTGGGCAGCGATATCTAGCGGATCCATCTTTTTCTTACGGGCCATCACTTAACCTCCTCGTGGGTGTACGGATTATTACCTTCGCCCTTGCGGACGTATAGCGACGCTACATCGCCAAAGTCGTCAAGCGGCTCTCGTACAGCTGTATCTGGATTATATATATTGTAATATAATTCGCCTAGCTGCTTGGTATTGAGCTGAATAGAATAAACGCCGACGCGCATTAGCCCGCCAATCACCGAATCAACGCGGTTTTTGATTTCTTCTTTGGCTTTGGCGTAGGTTTGGGTGTCGATTTTGGTGACATTTTCTTTCTTGCTGCCAAATAATATCGAGAATATCCCCTTGCTCTGTTGGACGATATTGGTAACGTCACCAGTCGGAAAATACGGAATGACCACGAAAAAGCTTTTATCCATGATGTTAGCTTCTTGCGACAAAACATCGATAAAGTTGATATAATCGTCCATCAACACGCCCAGCAGCATGTTGTCCTGGTCGCGCCGCAGAGCATCAAGCTTATCGAGATACGGGCCGATATCAACCCGCTGCGAGCGAATGAATATTTGAATTGGAAAATACAAAGCATTGAGGAAGTCTTGATAGCTTAGCTCGACGCCGTCGCGTTCGCGCGAGCTCATCAGGTCGAAGTTGATCGATTTGCAAGCAACAATAGCGCGAAACGATCCGTCGTTCATCACCACCATGCTGTCGCGTAATTCTGAAAAAATTAGGGAATTTTGGGTGCTAGTGGCCTTTGGCTGTTCTTTACCTTTGCCCTTTTTCGGGTCGGTCGATGATGGTGCGCCAGGATTGCCAGCGGGGTCGCCTGGTGCCGCGATATTTTGCCCAGAACCAGCAATAGCCGGCGGCATTGGCGCTGGCATTGGTGCTTGATTCGGCGGTAAATTGTTTGGCGGCACCCCCACTCCTTTCTTTGCCTAGCGCAGCGAAATAAATACTTCGCTGTCTTCTTTCTTCTGTTTGACTCGATCTACTTCGTGCTGCAGGGCGGCGATCGACAAGCCGCTATTATTAGCTAAACTAATTATATCATCTGAAGTTGCTGTTGCGCTAGTGTTTGCTGTTGGTTCGGCTGGCTTGGTTGGCTCTGTTGAGCTAGCTTGAATAGGATTGTTAGCGGTTGTGTTGCTTTGCTGGCTCGTAGGCTGGATAACTGATTGGTGAATGGTCGGGTAAGGGTTGAACTTTGGTAAATGTTCATCGTTTTGCACGGCCGTATCACCGACGTTATCATTAGGTGCCTGGTTGGTCGTCGGCTGCGGTGTTGGCGCTTGCGTCTGTGCTTGATAATACATATTTTGGATAATTCGGTCGTGGCGCTCTTGGTCTGCCCGTGAAATCATAGCGTCAAACTTTCTAGCGACACCGCTGTCTTCGTCGAGCATACCAACTGTCTGCTGAGCTGCGTAATATTGGTCTGACACCATCGAACTGTTCGGGGTTGGTTCGGTGGTATGGCGGATTGACCAACCCTTGGTGTCAGCGATATCTGCTAGATACGACAGGCGTTTTTCGGTCTCCATCTGCGATAGGTCTTTTGTCAGATGCTCATCGACGGCTTTTGGTACGGTTATCTCGATCAGCGATTCGATACCGTCGGGCGACCAGACGCGCTTGCGCGGCTTCAACCTATAAGAGATAATAGCTGCTACATAGATCTCCATCGGCTGATCCTTGCGCAGCGGCAGCGCCAACACAGTAAAAAATATGATAACTGGCAAAGGAATAATTGCCAAACCGATAAATACCTGGCCCAAGCCCCAAGCTAAAGCAACAGCAACAGCAGCAATTATCAGGTAGATGAACTGCCGGAAGCTAAACGGTCCGATCAGCTTGTCTTCTGCCTCGACGTCTTGTGCGACTTTATATTCTGCCATACTGCTTATTATAGCGCATAAAATACTTTTATGATGCAGCTATTAGTGCTTCGGTATGTATAATCCGCTGCTAGTCTGGGTAAACGTCTGCCCATTATGCGTCGTCGTATTCCCCCCTCCAGAGGAGCTAGAACTATCATCGCTACTACTGGAACCGCTAGAGCTGCTGCTAGAATCGCTGCTAGAGCTAGAGTTAGAGTTAGGAGTGCTAGGTTTTGGTGGCGGTGTAGAATTCTGAGGATTTTGTCCGCTACCACTAGGATTGCCTTGGCTACCGCCGCTAGGGCCTGGTGCTGGACCTGGGTTTGGCGGCGGAGTGCTGCTTCTAGGGCTGGGACCACCACTGCCGCTGCCGCTGCCGCTGTTAGAACTACCACTAGGATTCTGCTGGCCTTGGCCGTTGCTAGCACTACTGCTAGCGCCATGGGCTTGCTGCCGCGGCATAGGAGGAATTTTATTAATCTCCGCGCGTACCGAGGCTGGAACAGTACCAGCTGTCTTGGGATCATTTTCTAATGACGCCCGGGCATTCATCAGCGATCGCATGTAGGAGTTATCGGCATTATGGCGAGCTTGGTCTGTTGAAAACTTCACCATCCTCCTGACGGCATCTGCATCTGCGTTAGCTAGGCCTGAACCGCTGGCTTTGTTCTTGATATAATCTCCCATAGCTTCTTCTTCGTTATAAGTACCCTGCCTGATAGCTTCTAGTTGCTTACCGCCTAACCACGGCGCTTTCTTGGCACCAGACTCAGCGATAGCGTTGGCGGCTTCTTTTTGCAGCGAGGCGTCCCCGAATGATGCCGAAGCTTCAGCCAGGTCGGATGCTTGTTTGCTGGTCATATGTGGAGCTAAAGCCTGCATGGCGGCGCGCCGTTGATAAGATGATATGCCGCTCAAATCTGCTGCTACTTTTTTACCATCTTTGTCTCTCGTGAAACCTGTAGCTATTTCGGCCAGGCGATCAGACGACATATTGTTGTCAGCGATCCAGGCGTTGGCAGCCTTCATACGTTCGTTGTCTTCCGCTAATGCTGCTGCAGAGCCGGCTAGTTTGCGCTTCTGGCCGAAATCACCGCTCATGGCGTTGAATCTTCTGTTGGCTCCTGATCGCCAGTTTCTAGGGTTGACAAACCCTCCTCTACCTCGATAAGTGCCGCCGCGTATCTGAGCGTTCCTAAGCTGCGCCTTTTCGCGGCGATGCTTACCAAACTGGCTAGTGAGTTTATTCTCTCTCCACTTACCAACCTTGTCGGTCATCGCACCTCGCTTCTTATTCATCCATTTTTCAGCTCCAGCTACCAGTCCGCCGATGCCAATTATCTCGACAGCACTTTTGACTAGTTTCGGTACTACTGGCAGTGGTGCGAATATCAACAGAGTAATGACAGATTTCAAAATAAAATCATTGTCCTCAACACTAGCGCCAAGAATTCTTGCTGCTAAATTACTAGCTCCATACACTAGCCCCACCATCGGGAATACCATTAGGGAGGCCTTAAAGACATTCCACCACTTTTTATACAAACCTTCGGTATTTGGCATTATCATCGCGGCAAATGCTAGCGGTGATATCACGGTACATAGGATGATGATAGCTTCTCGTACGCCCAGCAAGAAAATCGTAGTCACTGCTGTAATTACCACGAATAACAATACCGAAATCACTGTTGCTAGCGCGAAATATCCTACCGTCAACAATAGAGCACCAGCTGCGATGCTGCTAATCCATCCTTGGTCGCTATCATTCCAATCTCCTGCTGGCATACCACCGACAGCAGCGGTCGAGATGAAATTGAAAGCGCTTGACCCAACGACGTTCGACAAGTCTATTAGTAGTCCACATATATAGAATGATACATTAACTGCGATTACGCCTACTATTAATTTTGGCAACATGCGTTTGATGCCGTAATTGTCTAAACCGTACCCAGTTATCTGCGAATAGATAACGAATAAAAAGAATATGACGAATAAGATATTCGCATAATCGCGAATCTTCGACCAATACGAATAGACAGAGCCCTCGGAAGTATCGCCTAGAATGCTTTTTGTATCAACAGTTAACATTTTGACTAGTCTCGCGCGTGCCCCCTCAGACATACTGGCTAGAGTATTGACGACTGGGCAAATTACCCAGCCAATATAGTCGATTTTACAGTTTTCTTGGTCTTCTTCCCCTTCTCCGTCTCCAGTTGTTTCGGGGGGGGCTAATTCAATAGTTCCCCCTCCAGGTAATGTTGTTGTAGTTCCGCCAGTACTACTAGTAGAGCCGGAACCAGCAGTAGTACTCTGACCGTGCTTACAAGCTGCATTTGCTTTTCTGGAGTCAGGGTCACTAGGGGGGTATGTCGTGTCGCAATATTTAGGGTCGTCCTTGTGTTTAGCTCCTTCCTTGCATGCGTTTTTTTCAAGCTCAGTCTTATATTTGTTGTCACAAGCGGTAGGATCGGATGAAGGCTTAATCTTACTTTTTACGTATGCTGCGTATGCGGTAGTCCAATCACCTTTCTCTCCCATGTGGCCAGTTATTATATTTTTACATTCCGTCTTATACACACCACCTTCTCCGCTATTCCACATAGTTATTACAGAATCTGCGTTAGCTAGCTCATAAGCATGAACTTCGATGGTGCCATCTTCTTTCACAATGCCTATCTGAGGATAACTACCTAGACCGTCGTCTTTTGAACGGGTACCTTTATCAGTAACTCCGCATTCTTGTATTAACATTTTATAACCTATGTAGTATGCCACATAGCCATGAATAGTCTCGGCTTTTTTACGGAAAGCAGCAGTTGCTTTAGATGGAGATATTTCAACCTCTCCTGTACCTGTACTAGCAGGACAGGCACTTGATGCATTTACAACAACACCGCTTTCAACATCATTCATACTACAGTAGACTTCACGCGGAGTTTTGCCCTTAAAACCGATTGCTTCCATTAAACTTAAAAATTTAGAATCAATACTTTTACATTTAATAGTGTCGGTTTTTTTTTCAATTCCAGTTATAGCGCTAACAGAAGCAACATAATAGTCCCCAGGAAGTTGTATATAGCCAACTTCTGGTGTTACCTTCATGTTCTGACTTGCCGAAGGATAGCAGGCAGATAATAAATTGGATGCAGCTGCACCCGATGCAATGCCTGGAATGTCTGCAGGGTAGGCTGGATGTGCTGACGGCTCGTCGGCAAAAGCCTCGTTACTCATCAATCCAGCAAAAGACGATACGAATATAATAAAAGCGATTAAGATTAGCGAAATCTTTTTATACATAATCACTATACAGTATACATTATACAAACCGTAAATAAAATAAAAGACGTTATAAACGCCTTTTATTTTCTGACCTAGCTGTAATGTCTACTGGAGTTTCTTAATCACTATATCCATTAGCCGCATAGGGCCCTCTTCTGTTGGCGGTGCGAAGTCGAACGTGAGCCATTTGCCCTCGCTACCTTTTTCTAACTCTTTGTCTATTCTTTGGCAGACAGCTGAGTCAGGTTTTGGCTCAAGGTTATCTTGTATATCGACAGTGGTCTCGATTCTTTTTTTACGCGGGGTGGTTGGAAAATCAGTGTAGTATAGCACTCTTTGTTTATTAGCATTTATGCGGCGTTTAGCTTTTCTAGAGAATAATGCAACTCTACCTGCGAGCGATTCAGGTTTGCCGCACTCAGTCAGGGCTACAAAGGTGTTGTCTACTCCACCTCTTCCTAGTGCCCCTAAAGATTCTGGTATGGAACCTTGGGTAGCGTCTATTATTGCTAATTCAGAGAATTGATCTGTGACGTATTGTTGTAGGTTTCTGCAGAATTCTACTAGTTCGTCGCTTTGAGCATGTTGTCCTAGGCCTAGTTCTGTAATTTTACTTTCGTCAACCAGAGTCAAAGGATTAAGAAGGCTGTTTACAACATTGTCTACCATATATGTAGCTACGACATCGGCAGCCTCTTTTTGGCCTCCGGCTGAGGCTTTGGTTGCTTCCCAGTCTGGTAATGTGAATAAATCATCCATTTTTTCACGCGAGACAATTTGTTCGGGGTTTGGTAGAGGCTTCTGCTCTACTGCTTCTGGGGTTGGTGTTGCTTCTTTAGTTTGTGGTGGCGTGGGTCGTGCATCAGCTGTCTCCATCGGTATGTTTGCGGTGCTTGGGCTGGCTGGCTTTGCAGAGTTAGATTCTCTAGCGCAAGCTGAAAGAGCTAATCCCCCTGCAAATATTGTTAACCCCCCTAACAGCCCGCGGCGGCTAATTTTTTCATCTAGTAGATCTGGACTTTTTACCATAAAACTTCAATCCCCTCCTTCGGGATTAGTGGCTTATGATGTCTATGCGACCCACCTCGCATTCGTGGTATTATTATACATCTTTATGGCGAAATAATCAAGCCGGCAGTTCTAAATTATTATCGAATTGCTAATCATCATCGTCTTCATCGTCGTCGCCGTCGTACAAATCGCCAGCAAATTCCTTGAGGACGTCGACGGCTTGGTCGGTCATAGGCTGGCGCACGGTTGGCGTGTTGAGGATTTGGACAGCCATCTTGCGGGCATTCCGGCGCCGCTTGTTGAACCGCTTGATCAGGCTCTGACGTGCATCTGCTTCGCTGTTCGGCAGGCCTTTATCGCCGAGTTTCTTCTGCTCGGACCTGATGCTGTCCTCGATGAGCTTGTTGAATTGCGTCCTGGTTAGGTCGCTTGCCTCAACGTCGGCGAACATCACGGCTAGGGCGTTAGCGTTAGCATTAGCGATAGTGCTGGTTTTGATGCGGCCCTCGAGAATCTGGCGGAAGGACTGGTATTGCAGGCTTTCGTCGCCGTAGAATTCGCCGTTGAGGACAGCCTTGAGCGATTTGTCGCTGAGGGCTGGAACTGCCTGCATGAATTTGGTATCGATGATAGCCTGCTCGACCGAGCGGCGGAAGTCGTAGTTGTAGCCAGTGGCTATCACATTGCCGTGTTCGTCGACTAACCTGCCGGTTTGTTTAACGACGTTCAACTTCTGTTCGACCGAGCCGACTTTGAATAGTTCAGCGATCGACATGTCGCGGACGTAGTCGTCTCGGGCGTCGAATGCATAGCTGCGGCCAGCGGCGTCGGTAACATGCAGCTGGGTAATCGGCTGGCCAGCGGCGTCGGTGCCTAGTTTGCCGGTAGCCAGCGCTTCAATTTGCCCAGGGTCGAGTTTGAAGTGGTGGGCCAGTTCGGCTTGCTGCGCGATCTTTTCGCCGGCTTCTTTGCGCGATTTAGCCACGTATTCGGCCAGTACCGCTGATTGGTTGCCGATGCCAGCGGCGTATTCGCGGACCAGTTTGCCGTCGACGCGGACGGTGTTGTCGAGCATCATGGTATTGACCTCGCTGGACAGCGCCTGTTCGGCGGCGCGTTTGGCGGCGGCGGTCAGGTTGGTTTCGATGTTGGCGCGCTTGATGTCGCGGGCAACGTGCAGTACATAGTCCTGTGTCGGAGCATTAGCGCCGCGCAGGTTGACGACATGTTCGCTTTGGTCGCCCTGGGCGATAATTTCGGCGTGCATTTTGCCAAGTTTTTCTTTGGCGCGGGCAGCATCGAATTCGCTCTTCTTGACGCTCAATTCTAGAGCTTTGTAGCCCGGGCTGGTTTGCGCCAAGGTATCCCAGCGGGCTTGCTGGTCGTTGCTGATACGCTGTTTGTGCGCCTCGACGGTGCGCCGGGCGGTATCGACTTCTTGGCCGGCTCTGCTTTCGTTGAATTCATTTTGGACGCGGGCTTTGTCGATTTCGGCGAGTTGTTGGCGGTGCGTCAGATTTTGATGGCCGCGGTCGAAGGCGTTGTCAAGCTCGGATTTGTGGATACTGGCCCGGCGTCGGCGTGCTTCAAGCGCCTGACCGTGCGGCGTAGCGTAGAAGGTGTTGCCGATTTCTGATTTGCGGGCTTCGTTCTCGCCCTCGACTGTCTGGACGGAGCGCCGGCCGTAGCGGTCGTTGTCCCATTCGGTGGCGTTGTTGCTAGCGGCGGCTTCATAAGCGGCGGTTAAGCCTTTGCGGCGCTGCGTGCGGCGATGTTGCCGCCGTACGGCCGAGTTGACAAAGTTAGCGCGGCTGCCGTGGGCTCTGTTGATGGCGCGGGCGGCTCTTTTTAGCTTCGGCGACCTTCTGAAGATACCTCTGTCGGTATTGATTAGGCTTTTGCCAGCGCGGTTTTTGGCGGCTTGGTAAGCGGCGCGTTCCTGCGCCCAGTTGCGGGTGCGATCGATGATACCGCGGTTCGGGTTGTTAACAATACCAGCGAGTTTGCCGAGCAAATTACCGCTAAGCTTGATGATAAGCGGCGTGATGGCGATCGGTGCAACCTGCACAGCTAGGCCGATGATGATTTGGGTAATTGAGTCGCCAGCATTAGCGATGATAGCGTAGCCGGCTAGCTGCGCCGCACCGAAAATGAACGATATAAGCGGGAACATTAATAGCATAGTGGCGAAGAGATCTTTCCATTTGTCGAAATACTTATTTGTACTCGGCAATACGTAAGCAACGAAAGCTAGCGGCGCAACGATGATACACAGGGTTATAAGCGCCTGGCGCATGGCTAAGATAACCATCGCCACTATGGCTGCTACGATGGCGCCAACTAACATCGTAGTTAGTAGTGTCAGCGACGGGCCGATACCGCCGTTAGCGACGACCACCTTGCCGAGTACGCCGCCGCCAGCTAGTACTACCCCAGTGACGCCAGTCCATGATAACTCGTCGCCGAGACGGCCGTGGCTAGACAAACCGTGTCGGACGTCGGTAAAGAACTGTTGTATTGATGAGCCGAGTACATTCGAGGTATCGACTAAAGCGCCAGATATCCAATACGAAACGTTGACCAAAATGGCCCCAATGATTAAGCGCGGCAGCATTGATTTGATACCATAGTTGCTCAGGCCTTGGTTGGTGATTTGCGCGTAAATAATCAGCAAAAACACCAGGACGAAACAGACATTGGAGATGTCGCGGACTTTTTGCCAGATTTCGTAAATCGGGTTGTTTTTGGTGGTGTCGGTTTGCAGCGTGTGGACGATCAGGAAACTTTTGATTATGTCGAGTACGCCGTCCATCCGGTCGGCGATAAGCTGCGTAGCTGGGCAGACGAACCAGCCGACGTTAACTTTGCAGTTGTCGCCGTCATCATCGCCGTCTGCTTCTGGTGCGTTGGCGATAGATACTTTGGTTGACGAGGATTGCGTCGATGGATCGTATATACCGCTGCGCAAAAGATAGCTAACCGCCTGGCCTTCGGTGGCAGTTTTGGCGTCGCCTTCGGTCAAGATGAGGTGGATACCTTCGTTGTCTTCGTATTTGTAGCCGTCGTAGCCAGCGATTGGCAGGCTTTTGGTTTTTTCGCCGCTAGCAAACGACGCTTTGTCGATTCTGGTATAGGTGTGTTTCTGGTAAATAATGGTATCGTTTTTGGTAGAACGCTCGGCATCGGCAGCTGCTGCTGGCCGCGATAGTGCTAGAACACTAGCAAATAATGCTATCGTTACTGCCGAGAGCATTAAAAATCCTTGCCGCAAGGATATCCTACCCTGCAGGCATGTTCTTACCCAATCCCGCATACTACTATTCATTATAGCACTTTTGCTACAAAAAGTCAATGAGCGCCATCAGGAATATTAATGTTTGTCAAAAATGTTTGCAAATATGGACTACCAGCGCTATACTCTAATTAGGAAGCTATACGCGTTATGAAACAGAAACTAACAACCTATCTAATTGCTTTGACTAGCGCTATTGGCGTGTTGTCGCTGTTTAGTTGGCCGGTTTATGCCGATGGGATAGAGTGCGCGGTGCTACCAAACGAGATTTGTTCCAAGGCCGAGGATAGCGAAGCTATATTTGCTTTGCTTAATTTTTTCCTGACGATACTGGTTGTTTTGGTCGGAATTGTGGCGATTGGCATGTTTATCTGGGCGGGTGTTCTTTATGCTAGTGGCGATGCTAATAGTAACCGCGTTGCCCAGGCCAAAACAATTATGACGAATACAACCGTGGGTATTATAGCTTTTGGCTTGATGTATCTGGCATTAAACTGGCTAATTCCAGGGGGGATTTTCAACTGATGAAGCGTGTATTTTTGGCTTTAGCAGCGGTGATAGCGGGTACAGTTTTCTTCTCTGCGGCTGTCCCGTCGGCAGCTTATGCGGCTGATGCGTCGTGCGATGCTTATGTCTTTGCTATGCCTGCTTGGTATAATGGCATGATGACTAAGGGGTCTAGCGGCGACTGCGAGTTTGAAGGCCTGAAATCGGCTAGCGAGCCCGACAAAATTGATTTTAGCCGCACTGGGTTCAAGATCGGCGCTAATGTTGTACGTTGTCTCTTGATAGCGTCTACGTATGTAGCTATATTCTTCTTGATCAAGGGCGGTATTGCCTATATGTATAGTACTGGCTCGCCAGAAGGCGTCGCTGGCGCTAAAAAGACGGTACAGAACGCGCTGATAGGTTTCGTGATTGCTATGCTCGCCGTGCAAATCGTTAATGTTATAGGAGACATTATATGATCTGGCAAACGATTGTCCTTGCTGCGCGCAAGATTGATGCGAACAGTATTCTTTATTTCCCGACCAAGACAGATAATGATGCTTTGCCAGGTATAATCAGGTTGGCGTATTTCTGGGCAACGGTTATTGCAGTTATTGTGCTGGTGATTGCTGGATTTATCTATGCCACGTCGCAAGGCGACCCTAGCAAGGTGGCTCAGGCTAAAAATGCTATGTTATATACTGTTGTTGGTCTAGTGGTTGTTTACATGTCGGCAGCAATAATAATGTTCGTGAACGGAGCATTTTTCTAATTATGCGTAGAATAGCCGTGTTAGCAGTTGTAATTGCTGGAATTGTGTCGCTGGTGGCGATGGTGGTAATGCCAACAGCGGTCCGGGCGGCTCAATTACATGGCGCCTGCGACAGCGGCACTTACGATAAAGAGGATTGCGATCTCATCAAGCACAATGAAATTGATAACACGCATACGACGATTTCCACGCCGATTAGTTGGGCATTTTGGTTGTTGGCGGCAATATCAGTAATTATGATTATTGTTGGCGGCATTCGTTATATTACCTCGCAGGGCAATCAGCAGCAACTACAATCAGCCAAGAATACTGTCTTGTATGCGGTTGTCGGGCTAGTGGTGGCGATAGCTGCTAGGGCAATTGTAATGCTGGTTGTTGATAGTTTTTATAGCTAGAAAGGAGCAATTATGAAAAAAAATATAATAATGACAGTGTTGGCGTTAGTACTGAGCGTATCAACGCTGTTTTTTGCTGGCACACCAGTCCAGGCTGCGTCGTGCGGTAGTGCCAAGCAATGCATAACTGATGGTCTGACGGCGTCAGGTACCAGTACTACTCCTAACAGTTTCAGCTCGGTATTGACGACAGTCACCAATATACTCTTGTTTCTGATGGGTGCCGTATCGGTGATTATGATTATCATTGGCGGTTTTCGCTACGTCACTTCGCAGGGCGACCAGACGCAGATGCAGTCGGCCAAGAATACTATTTTGTATGCCGTTATTGGCGTAGTAGTGTCGA
>CAUSEX010000006.1:0-31354 GCA_963531145.1 uncultured Candidatus Saccharibacteria bacterium | reverse complement strand
TTGACGCTGGTGATGGTGGGGAGGTAGCCAGATATCTCGATAAATTCACCGGCCTTGACCATAACGAAATTGCTCACAAACTAATCGACGCCGGCAGTGGTTGGCTAATCGCTCACAACCTCGATAAATTCACTGGCCTCGATGCTAGCGTCGCCCATAAACTAATCGACGCTGGTGATGGTGGGGCGGTAGTCAGAAATCTCAATAAATTCACCGGCCTCAACCACAGCGAAATTGCCCACCAACTAATCGACGCTGGTGATGGTGGGGAGGTAGTCGGAAATCTCGATAACTTCACTGGCCTCGACGCCAGCGTCGCCCATAAACTAATCGACGCTGGCTACGAATTACAAGTATTGCAATGTGCACATGTCTTTGGTGAATCTACCTCAGAAATAGTTCTTGGTTGTATAGATAAGATAAAACTAGACGCTGATGTAGCGGACGCTGTCCTCGAGCATTTATCAGATTACGGCATGGATACAGCTGCGCAGTGTACTGTATTGTGGGCATGCGCCAATCACTATTCGACCGCGCAAAAAGTTGCTCAGCTTGACTTAGAGGGACTTATTGGTTCAGAAGAGGCGTCTAAGCTACGTGCGCATATTGCCGAACTCAAGCCAGATCTGCAGGGCGTAGAGAAATATAATCCGTATGCTGATGAGGCGGGCGATATGGAACACGTGACATCATCTCGACCAGGGACGAAGTTTCACGAAAGAGCAATCCAAGCCAATCGACGTTTGCGATCTCCCGAGACCGAAGAAGATAGAGAACTTGCAGAGACAATTCAACAAGCTTACGATAAACTACGGGCAGATATAGCGTCGCAGTACGGAGACCAATATTCTCAAGAGATGTTTGGTAAGCGTGGTGACAAGTTAGGCGATATCTGGCCAGCGTATCGTAGACTGGTAGCAGATTATATAGCCGTAATGGACGAGTATGACCTACCTGAAGCTCTAGAAAGAGCGGCTAAAGCATTCAATCAGGTACTTAAAGTTGATACTAAGTACTATGATAGATTGTTTGCCGAGTGGGATGCCAAGCGAATAGGCGAGAGAGAATTTCAAGAAGTATTCCTCGGTCGTGATGGTGTCTATGCGTACGTGGCGCGCCGGGCTCAACTCTACGCGCGCCGCCGCAGGCTTGGTATGAGTAGCCACGCGGCGGGCGGGTCGCTCATGGAGTTCCCTACCTACCTTGTGTATCCGCGAGGGTTCCGCGATGAGCTTGATGATGTAGTGAAAGATGAATATCTGCATCCTCGTATCCAAAATCCAGATGCTGCCTATTACTACGATACTGGATTTACAGGAACGATTCCTGAAGACATTATGAGAGTGCTAGGAGTGTCGGAATCAGACCGTGACAGTCGAATTAGACTGCTTAGTGCAAGTGACCGACCAAGAACAGTGCTGGGACTAAAAGGTGACAAGCCAGAAAGAGATCAGATAGTAAATACTATAGAATACCATGTCAAGGACGAAGAGTCGGCAGAGGGTTTGTATCGCACCGAAGATGGCAGGCTGGAACCATATAGCCGACCGACCAATCCTGATGAACGGCTGGCCTTTCGTATGACACAGCTAGCTTTGAGCAGGCATTATTATACTCGCGAGCTAAAAAACACGGAGCCAGTCAATATGGGTTACGAGGTGAAGCGCCTAGAAGGCCAACGAGAAATGAGAATCGATGGGGAATATAGCGAGGCGGTGAAAGGCCGGCTGGCTGAATTGTTCTCGAGCCATGATATTGGTGCTGAGCTATTGCAGTCTGCGACATCGCTCAAAATAGCGAACCCAAACGATCCGTATCCTGGTGAGGCGGTTTTTGAGCTATCGGTTGGCGGCGACACCGAGGTGATTGTGAAAAACGTCGTGAAGGCAAAGCAGCAGGGGCCAATTGATGAATTTGAGGCACTTTTATTGCTACGCAAACTTGGTGTTGATGCGCCAAAGCCAATCGCCCGGGTCTTTACAAGCGGACAACAAGGCTTTGTAGTGATGGAAAAGATAAACGGCGAGAGTGGGCGAACGATACGCGAATTCTTTGCAAACAACGCTGTGTCGGAGGCAAATCAGCGAGAGTTGATGGCCGACGCTCTTTCGCGCATGCGAGACATTGCCGAGACCGTGCGGCGCGACACTGGGATTGATAAGCCGTGGCGCTTGAAAGACTTTATTATTGAATACAGCAGGGACGATAATGGTCAATACCATATCGCATCAATGCGGCCGATCGACTTTGAGCGCGCAAAAGTCTTTGATCCAGACGATCCTCACAGTATTGAACTTGGCCAGGGGTTAGATGATCTTGTGAGGAATACACAGACAAAATAATTAAGTGGCGTTGTTCATTGTTGCACTGCATAAGTGATGTTGTTGATTTGCGTATTGTAGCGCTTCATCAGGTATGATCGCCTAGCAGTTAGAGTTTCTGTTGAATAATAGGTTACAGGATATCATCATGAGGAAGAAGTTTGATTTTTTTCGCGAGTACGAAAATGCATGCTGCTATTGTCGTAAGACTGATGTTGAAAAGCATTCGTGATATGCAAACACAAAAGCTTACGACTTTATAATAGTGAAATGTAGGATATAATAGAGCAGTGAGTCAAGTTATCCAACCTCTTCCTGGCTACAAAGAAGTCAAACCCTTCGTCTACGCGGGCTTTTTCCCGGTGAGCAACGAGGATTATAATGATTTGAAAGAGGCTATTGAGAAACTGAGTTTGAGCGATTCGGCGCTGCAGTTTGAGCCGGAAAATTCGCCAGTGCTGGGTTATGGTGTGCGGATTGGTTTCCTCGGTTTATTACACATGGACATCATTCGCGAGCGGCTGGAGCGCGAGTATAATTTGGATCTCATCGTCACCAATCCGAGTACGGATTACCAAGTCAGCCTCACCAATGGCGAGGAGTTGGACATCAAGTCAGCCAGCGAATTGCCCGATCCAGCGCAGATCACGGAGGTTCGCGAGCCGTGGATTGACGGTGAAATTGTGGTGCCGCAGGACTACATCGGTGCGGTGATTCAGCTGATTGTCGCCAAGCGCGGCCGGCAGAAAAACCTCAGCTACATCGACGAGCGGGCGTTAATTTCCTTTACGGCGCCGCTGGCCAATTTGCTGACGGATTTTTATGATCAATTGAAGTCGGTAACTAGCGGCTACGGTTCGTTTAATTATGAGCTGGCGGGCTATCAGCCGGAGGATTTGGTGCGGGTGGATTTTTATGTAGCGGGCGAAATGGTCGATGCGCTGAGCGTGATGTGCCACCGCTCGGAGGCACCAGGTTTGGGTCGCGAAATCGTCAAGAAATTGAAAGACGTGGTGCCGCGCCAGAGCTTTGAGGTGGCACTGCAGGCGGCGATTGGCGGCAAATTCATCGCTCGCGAAAACATCGGCGCCTACCGCAAAGACGTCACCGGCTATCTCTATGGTGGCGACGTCTCGCGCAAGAAAAAACTCCTCGCCAAACAAGCCCGCGGCAAAAAACGCATGAAGCGCTTTGGCAAGGTTGACATTCCGAGCGAGGCATTTACAATAATGCTAAGGAGAGATTAGTGCGAGTAGAGGGATTTAAGTCTCAAGGGTGGTTAATTGATAATCTGTATCAGGCGCCGACGTTAGCTGATAAGGACGCACGACCTTATGCTGGTAGCGATATCTCAATTGAAGATGTTCGTATTGATACTTTTCAGCCGACGCAGCGGTATGTTATTGACGCTGGTGTACGCAAGCAAGAGGGTTTAAGAGAGCTTGTTTTGCCGTACGGTGAAGATACACTGTGCATGGAAACTGGCGGAATTGATATTGTTGATGAAGAAAACGCGGGGGGCGGAGTTATGCTCCCACCTATCATTGAGGAGGATTATCATGAAGGATTATTGCTTGTTGACGGTATGCATCGAACAACATTGGCGAGGCGTATGGGTATAAAAATAATTAGAGCTGTAGTTATTAGAGGTGTTGACAGCGACTTTGCTGTCACGAAACGTCGCTTGCCAAACGAATGGAATGAAGTGACAACATTCCCTACACTTGGCGACTTGAAAATTGCTCGTAAACAGGGCTTTGTTCACCGAAATAGGGGTAATGTAGCTGGCGACGGAAGTGCTGCGTATCGTGATTTCTCATCTTTCACTGGCAGAGGTAAAGATGAACGAAAATAATAAACCGATTATTTATATCGACATGGACGGTGTATTGGTGGATTTTGAGTCTGCTCTTACGAAGATTCCGCCCGAGATGCTTGAGAAGTTTGCGGGTGAGTATGACAATATTCCGGGTATTTTCGCGCTGATGGATCCGATGCCGGGTGCTCTTGAGGCAGTCGATGCCTTGAAAGAAAAATATGATCTATACATCCTGTCGTCGTCGCCATGGGAAAATCCGACAGCACTGGGTGATAAGTTAGCATGGGTGAAAAAGTATTTTGGCGGTGATAGCCAAGAAAATATTTTCTTTCGCAAAGTCGTATTTTCGTCGGTCAAGCAGCTGAGTCGCGGTGATATTTTGATTGATGACCGGACAGCTAAAGGCGCTGCTGAGTTTGCTGGCCGGCATATTCACTTTGGCAGCTCGCAGTTTCCTGATTGGCAATCGGTGCTGGATGAGTTATTATAAGCAGATATTATGTCAAAGATCGAAAAGCTTATCAGAGAATATCAACCTAGCGAGTCGGTTCGCCAGCTTGTTATTCAAACTAAAATTGTGTTGCTCGTTGGTATATCGGGCGCAGGCAAGGATACGACCAAGCAGCGATTAATGCAGTCGTCGGAGTTTGCTGATATTGTGTCGTATACGACTCGCCAGCCGCGTCAAAATAAAGGTATATGGGAGCGTGAAGGTATTGATTATAACTATATTGATGAAGCGACTGCCGCTAGATTGTTGGAAAGTCATGCTTTTGTCGAGGCGAAATTTGTGCACGGTACAGTTTATGGTACTGGTGTCAAGCAGATTCAGGATATTCATGATGCTGGTAAAATTGCGGTTACTGATATTGATGTGCAAGGTGTCGATGAATATAAAAAGCTGTCGCCAGGCGTGGTAGCGATATTTTTGTTACCGCCAAATTATCAAGAATGGCGTCGTCGTCTCAGTGTACGTTACGCTTCGCAAGAGGAATTTGATCGTGAATGGCCGAAACGATACAATAGTGCGATTCGTGAAATTACCCATGCGCTTGAAGTACCGTATTATCATTTCGTCATTAATGATGATATTGATGAGACGGCGCGGATTGTGCGGGCAATCGCTCTAAAGCCAGATGTCTATAACCGTAAAGACGATGAAGCTAGACTGGCGGCGCGAGATTTGCTAGAGCAATTGAAAGCGAGTAGTTAGCACTCGCCTTGCATGAGTGCTAAAAGTGCGCTATAATTAGCTCATGACCGAACGTCAACAGGCTATTCTCGCCGCTATCATTGAGCAGTATGCTGAAATTGCTGCGCCAGTAGGCAGTGTGACGCTGGCGAAATTGTTTGGCGTGAGCAGCGCGACGATTCGCAGCGAAATGGCTAAGCTCGAGGAGATGGGTTTTATCGAGGCGCCGCACACTAGCGCTGGGCGCATTCCCACCGACAAAGGCTATCGCTTTTATGTCAATGGCATCACCGACGCGCAGATGACTGAACTGCCCAGCGGTATCGATCGCAGTGCGAGAGCGATCGAGGCGCACGTTAATTCGCACGTTGATAAGTCTGACAGAGCAATTCGCAGCGCCGTTGATAGTTTGGTGGAGCTGACGGGCAATTTCGGCTTTGCGTCGTTTGGTACGCACTTGTATATGAATGGCATGACGCAGCTTTTTTCTCAGCCGGAGTTCGCTGGCGGCGATCACGTGCAGGCGATTGCTAGGCTAATTGATAACATCGAGCCATGGCTGGCCGAAGCCGCGCCCAACCAGCCGCTGAATGTATTTATCGGCAGCGAAAACCCGATTGGTAAAGCAAGCGGCGCTACGCTGATTATCAGCAAATTCCGCTCGACGTTTAGCGGCAGCAGCTATATTGGCGTCATCGGTCCGACGCGGCAAAACTATCGCCGGACGATGGAACTGGTACGCCGGACGGGCGCCATGCTGGAGGGGATATTATAAGGAGGAAAAAATGGCAAAGCAGCACAAAAAACTTGATGAAAAGACTGAAGATTTAGAGCAGCAGCTGGGCGAGTTGACACTGGATTTGCAGCGGACGCGGGCGGATTTCGAGAATTATCGCAAGCGCGTGGAGGCGGAAAAGCAGGCGGCTCAGGATCTAGGGCAGACTAAGGCGATTATGAAACTATTGCCGGTGATTGATACGATTGAGCGGGCGATCGCTAATGTGCCGGCAGAGCTAGCAGATAACGCTTGGGCAAAAGGCGTGGCTGGCCTGAATAAGCAGCTCGACAAGCAGCTGAAGGATTTGGGATTAGAAAAAATAGATGCCAAACCTGGCACGCCGTTCAACCCCGAACTACACCAAGCGGTTCAGTTTGACGAAGCAGCTGAGGGCGATAAAGAAGTCATCGCTGAGGAATTACGCGCCGGCTATATATTGAATGGCGCGGTGGTTCGCGACGCTATGACTAAGGTGACGCGGCAATAGGCTTGTAATTGTGCTAAACTACAATTAATCATTAACGCATAGGAGGTCGTGATGAAAAAATGGAAAATCCCAGTGATTATCGGAGGAGTGCTATTACTTCTAGTGATGATGATCGCCGGGTCTTATAACGGCATGGTGTCGAGCCGCGAGTCGGTTAATACAGCGTGGAGCAAGGTCGAGTCGCAATACCAGCGGCGCAGCGATTTGATTCCAAATCTGGTCAATACCGTCAAGGGTGCAGCCAACTTCGAGCAAGAAACGCTGACCAAAGTTATCGAGGCGCGCGCTAAAGCTACGCAAATCAAAGTCGATGCCAATAATCCAGATGACATAGCCAAATTCCAGCAGGCTCAAAGCGAGGTTAGCTCGTCGCTCAGTCGGCTGTTGGCGGTAGCTGAAAACTATCCTCAGCTCAAAGCAACGGAAAACTTTAAGGATTTGCAATCGCAGCTGGAGGGTACGGAAAATCGTATCACGGTAGCGCGCAATGATTTTAACGATGCGGCCAGGTCGTATAATACGAAAATTAAATCTTTCCCGGCGAATTTGCTAGCGGGCATGTTCGGTTTCAAGGAGCGACCGTATTTTGAGTCGGATGCTGGTGCTAATAAAGCTCCGTCGGTTGATTTCAACGCAGCAAATTCAACTAAACAAGAAAATTAGCTATGCGTTGGCGAAGCTTGGCGGTCGGTCTGGTCGGATTGTCTATATCTGCAGTATTGTTCGGCTGGCTATTAAGCGGTACGGCTTTTGCTAAGCTGGAAATCCCGGTTGCGCCGCCGCTTGAACGTCCTATAATTGACCAGACGGAAAGTTTGGCAAATGAAGATATTGACCGCATTGCGCAGCTGATTAATGCTGAGCGCCAGAAAAAATCATTCCAAATTGGCGTGTTGATGATTCCGACGCTTGGCAGTGATGATAGTCTAGAGGAATATAGCCTCAAAGTAGCCCGCCAATGGGGTATCGGCGACAAGAAAAAGAGTAATGGCGTATTACTGCTTATTGCCAAGAATGACCGTAAAATGCGCATCGAGGTCGGCAATGGTATGGAAGGTTCGTTAACCGATGCGCGAGCTAGTCAAATTATCCGTAACACAATCGCACCGAAGTTTCGCAGCGGTGATTATGTTGGCGGCGTTGAGGCGGGTGTCAAGCGAATTATTGATGTAGCAGAAGGCAGAAATCTATCTGACAATGATATAGATGGAGAGTCAGTTGTTTCAATGTTATTTATCGTTATTTTTATTACTATCATAGTAATAGCTATCCTGAAAGGTAATGGGAGTAATGGTAGTCGTCGGCGGTATTGGTGGCTTGCTGGAGGTTCAGATAGCGGCTCGTCAGGCAGCAGCTCTTCTGGCGGTAGTTTTGGCGGCGGCGGGTTTTCTGGCGGCGGCGCCAGCGGCGGTTGGTAAAACTCGAATTTGCGTATATAATTCTAATCATGCTTAAAATTTTCAAGATAATTTTAGCTATGCTTGTTGTAGTATCGGCTGGAGGCTCATTTGCTAGCGCAGCCAGCTACACAAACCAAGCGGATATTGATATAATCGCCACTTCGAACAAGTCTTATACAGATTTTATAAGAGCGATAAACGAAGAGGAATCTGTAGCTAATGGTACAGTTCTTGCTCGAGCCGCCGCTGCTTCGTCAGTATTCAATAACGTTGCTGGTCATAAGTTTTCTTCCAAACTAGGTGTCAAATACATCAAAAAGTCAGCGGAAGTTAAAAAATATGCTGGAGAGATAAAGGTGCTGTTAGACAAAGTTACTGTTGTTTTGCGCGAAAGGGACTATAATACCGTAAACCAATATTTGGAGCAAATTCGTGACTCTGTCAAAAAATATTCTGCAGCTATAGAAGAGATGAATAAAGCTGCTAGCGAGTCTAATTCGTATGCGGAATATTTTTTCTTGCTGGTGGCAATTGCTGCAGCAGCCATGGCGGTCGGATCGTTTGTTTGGTTTGCTATTGGTAGGAATAAGCAGTTGAGTTCTGGCCTTCTAGTAGCGCGTAAAGCAGTTGCTCTTTCGTCGCTGATTCCGCTGGCCGGTGCTGTTGTCACGTATGTGACGTTTATGCTGGCTAGTAATGCAGGCGGTACTTATACAGTTGCTTACGGATTGATTTTGATTGGTTTAGCAGCTTATGTAAGTTCGATCTTACGATATATTATACTAGCCAGAAATACGGCGACAGCATTGTCGGATCGGTCGAATACTGTAAAATAAGCGGTGATGTAAAAACAAATTAGCACTCTTGACATGGGAGTGCTAATTATTTATACTGAAATAGTTGGCACTCGTGAATAAAGAGTGCTAAAATGAATATAAGAAAAACCAGATGTGATCATAACAGAAAGGGGAATCATATGGGTAAAATCATCGGAATTGACCTTGGTACAACCAACAGCGCCTTTGCGTATATGCTGGCAGGTAAGCCAGAGGTTATCGCTAACGCCGAAGGCAACCGCACCACGCCGTCGGTAGTGGCGATTAATAAAAAGGGTGAGCGCTTGGTTGGACAAGTAGCGCAGCGCCAGCGGGTAACCAATCCAAAGAATACGATTTACGGTGTCAAGCGTTTGATCGGCCGTAAATTTAATGACAAGGAAGTCCAAAAAGACCTGGATATCATGCCTTACCAGATTGTCAAAAAGGGTACTGGCGTGGCGGTCAAGATGGGCGACAAAGAATACACGCCAGAAGAAGTTTCAGCTATGATCCTCAGTAAAATCAAAGCTGATGCTGAGGCGTTCTTGGGTGAAAAAGTTACCGAAGCAGTTATCACCGTGCCGGCCTACTTTGACGATTCGCAGCGCCAAGCCACCAAAGACGCCGGTAAAATCGCTGGTCTGGAAGTTAAGCGCATCATCAATGAGCCGACGGCGGCAGCCCTGGCGTACGGCCTGGAAAAAGGCAAAAATGACGAAACCATCGTGGTGTTCGACCTTGGTGGTGGTACCTTCGACGTTTCCATCTTGGAACTTGGCGACGGCGTGTTTGAAGTGAAAGCGACCAATGGTGATACTCACCTGGGCGGTGAGGACTTTGACAACGTCATTGTTAACTACTTCTTGGATGACTTTAAGTCTAAGGAAGGCATTGACCTGCGCAAAGACAATGCGGCTATGCAGCGCTTAAAGGACGAAGCTGAAAAGGCTAAGAAGGAGCTATCAACGGTTACTGAATACGAAGTTAACATTCCATTCATTACCGCTGATGCTGATGGGCCAAAGCACTTTGAACTGAGCCTGACGCGAGCCAAGTTGGAAGATTTGGTGAAAGACTTGTTGGATCGCCTCGACGGCCCAGTCGAAAAAGCGCTCAAAGACGCCAAACTCTCTAAATCAGACATCCAAAACGTGGTGATGGTTGGCGGTATGACTCGTATGCCAGCAGTGGTCGAGCGGGTGAAGAAGTTGTTCGGCAAAGATCCGATGCAAGGCGTTAACCCAGACGAAGTGGTGGCTGTTGGTGCAGCCATTCAAGGCGGTGTGCTGGCCGGCGA
The DNA here is from genome assembly GCA_963531145.1 of uncultured Candidatus Saccharibacteria bacterium. Classification (GTDB taxonomy): domain Bacteria; phylum Patescibacteriota; class Saccharimonadia; order Saccharimonadales; family Saccharimonadaceae; genus Saccharimonas. The sequence continues at coordinate 21,242 of CAUSEX010000006.1, read as the reverse complement.
CGTCAAGGACGTGCTACTGCTGGACGTGACACCATTGAGCCTTGGTATCGAGACGATGGGCGGCGTATCGACCAAGCTGATCGAGCGTAACACCACTGTGCCAACCAGCAAGAGCGAAGTGTTCTCGACGGCTGCCGACAACCAGCCGCAAGTGGAAATCCACGTCTTGCAGGGCGAGCGCGAATTCGCTAATGATAACAAGAGCTTGGGGCGCTTTGTGCTTGACGGCATCGCGCCAGCACCGCGCGGCGTGCCGCAGATTGAAGTGACGTTCAATATTGATGCGAATGGTATCCTTAATGTTACTGCCAAGGACAAAGGCACTGGCAAGGAGCAATCAATTACCATCCAAAACTCAGGCAACATGAGCAAGGAAGACATCGAAAAAGCGCAGAAAGAAGCCGAACTGCACGCTGACGAGGACAAGAAAAAGCGCGAGACCGTTGACGCCAAAAACCAGCTAGAAAACGCCATCTACCAGGCAAAGAAAATGCCAGATGAGTTTAAGGATAAGATTTCTGACGATGACAAGAAGGCGATTGACGAAGCGGTCAAAGAAGCGGAAAAGCACAAAGATGCTGACGACAAAGACGAGCTGGAAGCAGCAGCCAAAGCTTTGCAGGATGCCATCATGCCAATCGGCGCCAAAATGTACCAGCAAGCTGCCGAAGACAAAAAGGCTGATGAGTCGAAGGACGACAAAAAGTCTGACAAAGACGAACCAGTCGAAGGCGAAGTGGTCGACGAGAAGTAGCAGAGTCTAATGTAGGCTAATATAATACCTCAAGTCTCTGGGGTATTATATTTTTCGCTGGACGACACAGTTGAGCGGCGGAATTTCGGTAGTTGGCGGCGTGCGATAGACTAAGGCGAGGCTCTGAAAGGCGAGCAAAAACGTTATTGCTACTATAGCCCGGTGTCTCTTTCGAAAATTTCTCCATGAAAAAGCCCTCCCGTGCTATACTAAAATTAGCATAAGGGGAATTAAGCATGGAATTAATTTTTCTGTTAGTGATTGTCATCGTGATAATTAAGGTGGCGCAGAGAGGTAATAATCGACTACCTTGTCAATCCGAGGGTTACCGGCGCGGTTACTGGGACGGCGTGTGCGATGCGCAGAATGGCCGTGCGAAAATTGAAGGTAGCGACGGTCAGGTCAAACTTATTACCGAGAATCAGGCTGCAGCTTCACAATTTGCTGGTTTTGTAGTAACTCGCAACGAATCGAACGAGCCTAATGTAGTATTGTCTACTAATGCTGTGCCAGTTGAAGAAAACACGAATATTCCCGATGAAAAGACGCAGATTATCCAGTGGCTATCTCCAGCCAGTAATAAAGATAAAGAGAAAAATCGTCAAACCACCATCAATGTGGCGCTCTACACGGCATCATTATTGCTAACCGCTGGTATATTATTGTTGGCGCAAACGATTGAACTTTCAGCGCCGCTCAGGTTTAGTTTGGTCTGGCTGTTTATTTTTGTCTATTACGCCATTGGCCAGGTGCTATATGCCCGCCTCCCAATCTTAAAGCCGGCCTCAACGGCGTTTATTGGTACGGCGCTGGCTGCTGTGCCGATTGGCGGGTGGAGCATGTATTTACTTTTGGGGATTGATCCAGCGCTGTGCTGGCTTATCACCTCCTTCATCGGTACTTTCCTATGCGTTGATGCTACGGTCAGGCTCAATAGCCAACCGCTTGCCTATATTTCGCTGCTGTCGATGTTCACGATGACCACCAGCTTGCCGGCTGTTATGCATGCTCAGTTGGTGTGGTATTATGCTGCGGTGCTATTGTTTGGATGCCTGATGACCTTGGCTACGTATTTTTCTAATCGTTTTCCGCGCCAATTCACCGAGCCGTTGACGCTGGTTAATCCGTTTATCGTCCCGTCTACTTTACTTCTCGCTATCGGTTCGTCGGTGCATATGGGCACGCTTGACGTCAGTATGCTGTTGCTTATCAGCGTTATATATTATTTTACTGTTGCCCTCGTCGAGAAATCAAAGAATATGCGCACGTATGAACTAACGACGGCGCGTGTGCTGCTGATGGCGGTGACTGCTAGTTTTACTATGTATCTGTCAAATAATGATGGGCTGGCCACAGGTATAGCGCTGGGTGTAGCGGCGCTTGGTAATATGGTTTGGTCTATCTGGTCGATGTATATCCAAAAGCAGCCCGACAAGCAGCACGAAATAGTACTGTGGGTTAGTTTTGTCGTGTCGCTGGCTGCTTTCTTGGTCGTAGCTGGCGTCGAAAGTCCGCTAAGAGATATGATCATATTTATCCTGCTGAGTATGATATCGGCAGTGAGTTTTATGGCGCTTTCATTGCTGCGCCGCGCCCGTTTTGGCGGTATGGTAGTAACGTCTGGAATTTTGTTAGTGCCGGCTGGCGTCAGGCTATTTAGCCTCGATCCCATAACAGCCCTGCATGCACATTACTCTATCTTTATGCTTATGGCTTTCCTGCCGGTTATCTGCCGATTATTAGTTTTGAAACGCCCAAATATTACTAAAAGTCAAGCAATACTAGTGTATGGTGCTGCGGCCGCTTGGTGGTTAATGACGGTGTTTATAGCCTTAGCTTTTTTGACTGCTCATCCAGCGGGAGAAGGTATGCTGTATCTGTCAGATTCAGTGGCGGTTGCTGCTGTCATCATGGGTATCGCTGCGTGGCGTGAAAAAGTCTACGGTTTAGTGATTGGTATTCATGCTTCTCTACTTCTGATGGCACTGCTGATAGCTTTGTATTTCAAGATGGCTGGCGAAAATCTTGCTATTTTGATGGCGTGGCTGAACGGCTTGTCGTTGCTATTATTAGTAGAGTGGCTGTACAATTACCGCAAAGAGGCGGCGGTTAAGTGCCGCGAATTGTTGTTATATTCTGCTATTGGAGCGGCTGGCCTGATCGTCTTTTCGTCTATTCATCCGGCGGTTTGGCTGCCATTAGCAGCGTTGTTGTATTATGCGTTTTATCGGCGGCGTGAAGATAGTTATCTGGGCGGAGCATACTTGGCGACAATTGCTTTGGTGTTGCTGTTCTTGCATTGGCTACGCGTGCCGCTAAGTGACAATTTCACCATCACTGCTTGGGCGACGTTTGTCGGCTTTGGGGTAGCGTATTGGTTGTTGGCGATGAATAAGCGAGCGTCAATCACTAGCGATATGACTCTGCTGGCTGCTACGGTACCAGCGGTGATATTACCGATGATAAATCTGTTGACGACGTATGGATTACCGTTCAAAATCTTGGGCTGGTTAGCAGCTGTCGCGGCACTTTATATGGTAGTATATACCAAGCGGGATTGGCGGCCGATGGCGATATTGGCGCATCCAAGTTTAGTATTGTTATTCTACTTAACTGCACAATGGCTCGGCGTTAAGCTTGAGTTTATGTCGATCGTTTCACTGATTATCTTTGCGGTGTTTTATGGCGCCGCCGTGACCGCGCGAACCAAGAAATTATCAGTTTATTGGTATTATGCATCATTTTGGAGCGCCATCGGCTGGTCGATGACTTTACTGCTGATGGCCATGCCAGCCAGTGTCGCAACCGAGGCGGTACTACTAGCAACACTAATGTGGGCGGTCAATGGCAGCGCCCTAATAGCCGAGGGGATGCCGAAAAAGAATATTCCATATTTTGACTCGGGCGTCCTTTTAGTATTGTGCGGTATTTTATTTGCTATTCATATGCTAATTGCGCCTATTCACGACATAGTGGTGCCATATCTGTGTTCAGCAGCAATTCTTTCAGGGGCGGTGATGTCGTGGCGCTGGCTGGGGTATGCTCATGTATACACTATCGCGCACTTGGTGCTGGCGCTCGCTGTGTTCAGCTTATCGACCCTTGTCCTGGCATTAAGAGGGGATAATGCTATGGAAATATTATTCCTGGTCGAGCATTCGCTGATGGTTATCATTGGCTTGGCGCTTGGCAGACGGCTAATCACTATCTGGGGCGCTGTCGGCGTGACGCTGGCTTTAATCTATCTGCTGTCAGGCTATGCCTACGCGCTGGCTATTTTGGCCGGACTATCGATTATCACGGCAGTGGTGGTTGTAGTGGCCAGAGGACAGAGGAATAAGCAGAAAAAAGTTGCGAAGAAATAGAGCCCGACTCTGACAGTGAGGTAATAATCTATACACAGAGACGTTGTTGATCAGGTTTGATGAGTAATTATAAAGTCCGAAAAGATAGCGTCTTTCTTTTAGATTAAAGTATATTTTCTAGCTTCAACAATTTAATTTTCTTTTCAATTCCGCTAGCATACCCCGTCAGTTTATCGTTACTGCCGACAACCCGATGGCATGGTACGAAAATTGAAATTGGATTGTGCCCGACTGCTCCGCCGACGGCTCGTGCCGACATTTTGGCGATACCGCGTTTCTTGGCGATATTTTTAGCAATTTCTCCGTAGGTAGTGCGCTCGCCGTCCGGTATGGTTTCCAAGATGCACCAGACTTCCAACTGAAAAGGCGTTCCATCAAGCTGTATTGGCGGGATTTCTCCAGGATTTTCGCCAGCGAAATACACATCAAGCCAGCGTATTGCCTTAGTGAAAATCGGTAAATCAGAATTTGCGGTATTCTCGCCTAGCTTAGCGCCAAAATGTTTTTGCCTAGCGAACCACAGTCCAGTGATAGCGCTGCCGTTGCTTGCTATGGTAATTTCGTCCAGCGGCGATTGATATTTACAAAAGAAATTACTCATAATAAACGTATTTTAACACAGTAACTCTGTCCGATATTGTATAATAAATATATGATATTAGAGGTGAGCTTGCAGACGGCGGATGATTTGGTACAGTTTGGCGCGAAGCTTGGCGGCTTATTGCATGGCGGCGAGACGCTCGAACTTGTCGGCGATATTGGCGCTGGCAAAACGACGCTAACAAAAGGCCTAGCGCGCGGTTTACAGATAGAAGATGAGATACAGAGCCCTACATTTACAATTAGTCGTAATTACGAGGCTGCGGATGGTTTGCGGTTGGCTCATTATGATTTTTACCGCTTACCAGATGCTGGTATCATGAAAATGGAACTTGATGAAGCGATTCACGATTCACATACAATTACTGTGATTGAGTGGAGTGATGTAGTAAATAACGTACTGCCAACGGACGTATTGCAGATCGTCATCCAGGTGCAGCCTGATGATAGTCGCCAGCTAACTTTTAAGAGCGGCGGTGAAAAATCGCGTCGGATTGTGGAGAAATTACGATGATTGTATTGTGGAATAGTGCTGAAATGACGGTGCAATTAACGCTGGTTGACGGTGACAAACGAACCGACTACGAATGGGCGGCTGAACGCAATCTCGCGCGCGACATGCTAGCTTATTTGCGCGACCGCTTAGCAGAGAATGGGGCCAGTTTTGCTGATATTTCGGGCATTGGTGTATTTCGCGGTCCGGGGAGTTTCACTGTGTTGAGGATTGGTCTGGCAGTGTTGAATACTATAGCGCACGAACAACGTATTCCGATCGTTGGAGTTACCGGCGATGTTTGGCGTGAAGAATGCTTGGCTCGGCTGCAGAATGGCCGCAATGATGAAATAGTTCTGCCTGAATATGGCGCTGAGGCTCGTATCACCAAACCTCGTAAATAGTTGCTTATTTTGTTATAAACGCGGTACAATGGTAATGTCTACGAATGTGACATTGATAAGTTTAAATTTTGATAATTTTGCGGTTTTTTGACTTGATGCGTTGACTAATTGCCGCGAAAGAAAGGAAAAATATGGTTGAGGGAATTATTGCCGCGATTGTTGGTATTATTGCTGGCGTGGGCGGTAAAGTGGTATATGATCGCCAACAAGAGACCAAGAGCAAAAATACGGCTGAACAGGTCATAGCGCAAGCTGAGCGCAAAGCTAGCGATATCGTACTCAAAGCTAAAGATGAAGCGCTGCGAATCGAGAAAGAGCGCCGCAAAGAGCTTCAAAAAACCGAGAATCGTCTGGCGGACCGTGAGGAGTCGCTTGATAAGAAGCTTGATCAGCTTGATAAACGCAGTGAAAAATTACGCAAGCAAGAAGACGAAGTTGAAGAGTTGAAGAATGAGATCCGTGACATTCGTACGCGTCAGCAGGAAAAGCTTGAGAAAATTGCTGGCCTCAAGAAGAAAGATGCCGCTGATAAGTTGATGAAGATGACTGAACGCGACATCAAGGGTGATCTACTAAACCTGGTTGCCAAAATGCAGCAAGATGTCGAAGCTGACGCCGAGGAGCGGGCGCAAACTATCCTCGTCGAAACGATGGAACGCATGGCTAGCGAGGTGACTGCTGAGCGCACGGTCACTGCAGTTAAACTGCCAGACGACGACATGAAGGGTCGGATTATCGGCAAAGAAGGCCGTAATATTCAAGCGATGCAGCGCGTTACTGGCGTGGACTTTTTGGTTGATGATACGCCAGGCATGGTAGTTTTATCGAGCTTTGACCCAATTCGCCGCCAGGTAGCGCGTCTCGGTCTCGAGATGTTGATGAAAGACGGCCGTATTCACCCAGGGCGTATCGAAGAAGTCTTTGCGAAAGCTGAAAAGCAAATCGACAAGGAAACCCAGCGTGCTGGCGAAGATGCGGCGCGCGAAGTCGGCGTCACCGGTATCCCGCGCGATTTGTTGAAGCTACTTGGCGAGCTAAAGTTTCGAACTAGCTATGGTCAAAATGTTCTTAAGCATTCGACCGAGATGGCGCATATGGCTGGCATGATTGCTAGCGAGATTGGCGCTGATGTCCGCACCTCCAAAATAGCGACGTTGCTGCATGATATGGGCAAGGCAGTTACCCACAAGATTGAAGGTAAACATCACCACATCGGTGCTGAGCTGGCTCGCAAAGCTGGCCTGAGCGAGGGTATCTGTCATGCGATTGAGGCTCATCACGACGACATTGAAGCGACTACGCCAGAGGCCATCGTCGTTCGTATTTGCGATGCGATCAGTGCCGCTCGGCCGGGTGCGCGTAATATCTCTGCTGAGAATTTCGCTGAGCGAATGCGTGATCTCGAAAATGTCGCGACTAGTTTCCAAGGAATCGAGAAAGCATACGCCATAAGCGCCGGCCGCGAGATTCGCGTGATTGTCACGCCAGAGAAAATCGATGACCTTAGCGCTATCAAGCTAGCGCGTGATATTGCGACTAAGATTGAGTCAACTATGCAGTATCCTGGAACTATCAAGGTGAATGTCATCCGTGAAACGCGCGCGGTTGAGTTCGCTAAATAGCCGCTTTTTTATCTGTTACAATTCATAATTAAAATACTCTACCGTATGATAATTGGTAGAGTATTTTATTGTTCGACTTGACCGAGCAGTTTGCCTGTGATGACGATACGTCCGGCATCAGAGCCGCCAAGTTCACAACTGTATAGAGTCAGCTTTGCTTCTTGGGATGGAGCTTCGATTTCAGTCTGGTCTGGTTTGACATCAAATATTTTAGTGATTTCGTACGCATAGCGAGCACCTTCGTAATCGACTACAATGTTGTCGCCTAGTTTCATCTTATCAATGTTGTAAAAAGGCGATTTCTCAACAGTACCCTGTGGTGTTGGCTGGATACTGAAGCGGTGGGCAGCAATAATGAAATTACCGCCATCTTTGGGGTTGCCATGGTTTGGCTGTCGCCATTCAGCACCGCGATCGAGTGCGGTGCGGCCTTTGTCGTAGTGAATATTGACACCGATGCGCGGTATAACAATACGGTTCTCGCCGATTTTGGCTTTTGGCAGCGATTTAGCATCAATCGGCTTGGTAAAAATCAGAGGCGCTACCGACGGCGATAAGGTCAGCATCATAAAATACACGCCAGTGCTAATCAGGCATATCGCCACTGCAAAAATAGCATATGGACGGCGGTGCTTTTTTTGTTTGATCGAGAGCAACTGACCTCCTAAAACGATTATTCGTTAGTAGTATAACATAATTAGTTTGATATGAAAAACACCTCTTGAAAAAGAAAAGGCGTTTTTCGCTTTGTTAGAAGTAAAACCTACAGTTTTATTTATTCGCTAAATGGCTGCGCTAGCGTCAATGATTGGTCAGCTTCGGCGATACGTAATAACTCGTTATATTTAGCGACGCGATCGGTTCGCGATAGCGATCCAGTTTTAATCTGGCCGCAACCCAGGCCAACGGCTAGGTGGCTGATTGTCGTGTCTTCGGTTTCGCCAGAGCGATGGCTCATGACGGTGCGCCAGCCAGCATTTTGCGCCATTTTAACAGCTTGGATAGTCTCGGTCAGCGAGCCAATTTGATTTGGTTTAACTAGCAGCGCGTTGGCAGTTTGTTCAGCGATAGCCCGTTCAATCAGCGAGGTGTTCGTGACAAGCAAATCGTCGCCGACTAGCTGGATGTGGTCGCCGAGCCGTTCGCGCAGCAGCTTCCAGCCATCCCAATCATTTTCGGCTAGACCATCCTCGATTGAGACAATTGGAAATTCATTTGTCAAGGCTTCTAGCCAATCAACCATTTCACTGCTTGATAGCGACTTGCCTTCGCATTTAAGTTCGTAGCGTCCTTCTTGATATAATTCGCTTGACGCCGCGTCCATCGCAAAGACAACGTCGCGGCCGAGTTCGTAGCCGGCGTTTTGAATGGCTTCGGACAATAAGGCCAGCGCTTCGCGGTTGCCGTTGCGGACGCGTGGTGCGTAGCCGCCTTCATCGCCGACAGTGGTTGGGTAATCATAATTTTTTAGTACTTTGGCTAGCGCATGAAAGATCTCGGTGCCCATTTTGAGTGTGTCTGCAAAAGTCTGCGCACCTTTACAAATGATCATAAATTCCTGAATATCGGTAGCGAAAGCTGCGTGAGCGCCGCCATTGAGCACGTTCATCATTGGTAATGGCAGGACAGGTGTGCTGTCGGTCATCTCTGCGACGTAGCGCCACAGCGGCTGATTCTTGGCGCTGGCGGCAGCTTTAGCGGCGGCTAGGCTGACGCTGAGAATGGCGTTAGCGCCAAGCTTGGACTTATTATCGGTACCGTCTAAATCGAGCATTATTTGGTCGAGAGCAGCTTGGTTGCTGGCATCGTGTCCGACTAGCGCTGATGCAATGACTTCGTTAACATTACGGACTGCCTGGTAAACAGCCTTACCCGACCAGTCAATGCCACCGTCACGCAACTCAAGCGCTTCAGCCGAGCCAGTGCTAGCGCCGCTCGGTACGGCAGCACGGCCAAGCGTGCCGTTACTTAAAATAACGTCTGCTTCAACGGTTGGGTTGCCGCGGCTGTCGAGGATTTGTCTTGCTTTGATTGATTGAATTGTGAAATCGTTCATAGTTATATTATAGCATTTAATGCAGAAGACTAGACTGTTTGAAATCTCACGGATAAAATATTTCAGGCAACTCGTTTTTCGCGGTATAATGAATTTATGGAAGTGCAAAAACAGGGAATTTTAGTTATTAGCCGCCACGCAGAAAGCGAGTGGAATTTATTAGGTAAGTGGACTGGCTGGACAGATGTTAATTTGACAGAAAAAGGCATGCGCGAAGCCGAGCAGCTTGGTGAAATTATTCGCGATATTCACTTTGATGCCGCTTATACTAGCGAGCTCAAACGTACGCAGCAGACTTGCGATGGAATTCTGCGCGGCAAGGGCGACCAGGAGGATCTCGAACGGATTATCGCCAAGCCGCTTAACGAGCGTGATTACGGCGATTTAACTGGCAAAAACAAATGGGAAGTCAAAGACGAGATTGGCAGTGAGGCATTTCAGGGAATTCGCCGCGGCTGGGATTACCCGGTGCCGGGCGGTGAAACGCTCAAAGATGTTTACGCGCGGGCAATTCCGTACTTTCAAAACGAGATCTTGCCGCGGCTGCAAAGAGGCGAAAATATCCTGCTTGTTTCGCACGGTAACACTATTCGCGCGCTGATGAAGTATCTCGACCAGATTCCTGATGAAGAGATTGGTAAAGTGGAAATGCCGTTCGGTACACTGCTTGTGTATGAATTTGATACCGAGCATCAATTGCCGCTGGATAAGCAAACTCGTACGATAGACATCATCCCGCCGAAGGCTTGAATTACCAAATTTCTTTATGCGGCACGCGTAGGATTTTGGCTAAGGCATATTGGATAAGCCAATAAACAGCTGATACCACTAAGCAGAAATTGCCGACGATAGTCATAACTTGGTGCGGTAGTTTAGGAATTGTCGGCGCAAAGAGCAGCAGAATGACCGGCAGAACCGTCAATATTAATTTAATGCAGATTATCAGTTTGTACGACAAGTTTAATTTCCATTTTTTTGCTGGTTGTTGTTTTGGCGGGCGGGTATTGGCGGCTATAACGTTGGCTGCCGAATGCGTGCTTTTAGCGCCAGTATTGCCGATTTTCTTTGGCCATCTTATCAGCGTGATTATTGACATAACAATAATTGCAGCTGTAATGGCAATAGAGACAATAGCAATGAATGGAGCAGCGTCGCTATAACACCCAGAATGATTCACGACGGGGCGAGGTGCTTGGCGTTCTGGCAGAAAAATCTTTTGTACAGCTTCTGATTGGAATAACGGATATAGTAATATAATTGCCGTCCATGTCCACTGCAAAAATACTGACAAATACCCTAATGTGCCAAAAATATTAACGACTATGCGGCGGCGCGAGTGTTGTTTGCTTTTCATATAGTTATGATAGCATGAGGAGTATGGGAGGGCAAAATAGGGCAATAGCAAAACCTGCCGCTTGTCGGCAGGTCCATGATTCAAATGGTCGGGGTGAAAGGACTCGAACCTTCGACCTCACGGTCCCAAACCGCGCGCGCTATCAACTGCGCCACACCCCGATAGATGTGCAAAGCTATTATATATTATTTTGCGAGTTTTTCCTAGTCGTAATATAATCAAAGCATGAAAATATTATTTTGGAAGCATAGTAATGACTATGACAAGGTCTATAGGTGGCTGATAATTGCTGTGCCAGCAGTAGCGGCAGCTCTTAGTTTATGGATTGGCTTGCGGCAGAGCGTTTGGTTTGATGAAGCATATTCGATAATGGTAGCCAAGCGGTCTGTCAGCGAGATTATTCGGCTGTCGGCACTTGATACTCATCCGCCGCTGTATTATCTCGTTCTGAAAATTTGGGCGAATGTTTTTGGCTGGAGCGAACTGGCATTGCGCTCGCTAAGCGTGATCTTTTATGGAGCCTCAATTGCGGTAGCTGGTTGTTTTATTAAAAGGCATTTTAATGCGCGAGCAGCCATTTATGTGCTAACAATGTTGCTTCTGGCGCCATTATTAATGCGCTACGGTTTCGAAATTCGCATGTACGCTATGGCGTCGTTAATCGGCGTAGCGGCGACGGTGATGTTGGTACGGGCACACTCTAGCAAGCGGTGGACTGATTGGCTTATTTATGGAGCGCTAGTGGCGCTCGGCATGTACACGCTATACTACTTGGCGCTTTTGTGGCTGGCTCATCTAGCCTGGCTAGTCGCGATGGATGCTGGTAAGTTGCGTAAGTCTTTATGGAAAGAGTGCCGCTGGATAGGTGCTTATGCATTTAGTTTGTTGCTGTTTCTCCCGTGGCTATCGTCTTTTTTGAAGCAGGTTGGCAATGGTGCGCTCGCACCAATTGGACAGCCAATGAATCTCGAGCAGCTAGTTGGTATTGTTTCGTTTAATACAATATACCAGCCGCTTTGGCAATTGAGTGTGATTGCCTCAATATTGGTGCTAGCGATAATTTTTGTATCTGTCCGCTCAATTATTATTACTTTTCATGTTAAGAAAAAAAATGATATTTTGTGGCTATTAGTTAGTTATATCAGCGTGCCGATAATGCTATTGATGGTGATTTCTCTGTATAAACCGATGTATGTCGAGCGTTATTTGGCGCACGTTGCGATTGGCTTAGTTATGCTCGTGGGAGCTAGTCTCGCACTGTCGACCGAACGTGAGAATCGTGAAGTTTGGCGGATAGCCTCACCGTTAGTTTTGCTGGTAGTTCTGGCGATTGGGGCAACTAACCTCAGTCAGGTTGGTAACTATAACTTTCAGCGTATGCAAAAGCCAAACGTCAACTCTGTTGCTTCTATAGTTAAATGTAGCGAAAACGATATGGTGTTAGCGGCCGATCCGTATGTGGCGATTGAGCTAGATTATTATCTACCGAATTGCCAGATATATTTTGCTAGTAGTGACCAACATCTTGGCGGTGGTTATGCTCCGCTAGATGGTAGCAGCCGCCAAGTTGTCGACACGAAAAAAACATTTACTCGCGCAAAGAATATTTATGACGTCTACTATAGCGATATGAAAGCTAGTCTGCCAGGCAACTATCGCGAGGTCGAAACGATCGATTTATCACCGCTAAAAATCACTAAGTTTAGCGCGGAATAATCTTCATCAAAAATTTGGTTCGCACTGCTAGGTAAATAATTGCAATTACCAAAATCGATAGCGCGAGGTTTTGAGGAACCTCGGCTAGACGGTCAAACGAATTAAAATAACTAGCTGGCGCGCCATATTGCGGATTGACTATTAGATGTGCTCCCATGACTACGAAGGCATGAATTGAATAAACGTAAAGCGAATTAGTCCCAAACGGAATAAGTAGCCAGCCGAGATAGCGTTTAATTTGTTTTTCAAAACACTGGAAAATCATAAAAAACCCAATAAACCAGAGCAACGACATAGCTACACGTGCTGGCGTTAGAGCTAACTTATCGAAGCTGGCCGCTAGAATAGGGCGAAGATTATTAATAGCTGTCGAAAGATTATCGTTCAAGGCTGGCGCGAAAAACTCGGCAAAAACATTGGCGATGAAAGTGATGATAAACATGGTAAATATGACGGTTTTAGTACGGCGCCGCGTTTTGGCGGACAAACTATTCCACCATGATTTAACTTGCGGCGAGTAAAATCCTAGCGTGAAGGCGATGAAAAAAATAAATTGCCAAGTAAATGGCTGAGTGAATTCGTTAACCGGCTTTGGCGTTAGCAGCCAAACTAGGGTACTGACGGTTAGAACGATGTACCATTTGCCGCGGCGCAGTAGCCAAAGCGCAGCTGGTGTTAGCGCCAAAAATATCGCATACAGACGCAAGTAATCGGCCCAGCCGTAGAATTCTTGCAAGGTAACTATTCTCCAAAATAAACTAAAGATATTGCTATCTAGCGGAGGCAAAGGCGATTTGACACCGTCGTTGCCAACAAAATGCCAGCCGATCGCAATTGATAATATTGTAATGATGATACTGGTCAGATATAGCATGAAGCTTCGCCGCCAGATTAATTTAGCAGCGTATCTAAACGAACGTTCTGTTAATTTAGCACCGCGGACAATACCTAATACTAATCCAGAAATAATAAAGAACCCTTCGGCGGCAGTGACGTATAATCTGCTGTCGCCGCTTATGAACACGAGGCCGTTTGGAAAATAACTCAAATGATCAAGTATGATTATCACCAAAAACCAGCCTCTCATTAAATCTAGGCTGACAATACGATTAATTTTTGGTTTTTTTACAGCGCTCATTTTGGTCACTTCTACCAGTATAGCAGGTCCAATCTGGGGATAGTGTTAAAAGTAGCGGCTAGCGCGGGCGTTTTTTGGCGATATTACGAGCCTGTTCAGTGTACTTGTCTTCAAGCGGGTCTAAAACGACGGCGCCGTATTTACGGATTATAGCTTGCGAAATCATCCAATCGGCGATGTGCGGATTCTTTGGCAAGAGCGGACCGTGCAAATAGGTACCGATGACGTTATGATAACGGGCGCCTTCACGGCCATCAATATTATTGTTGCCTACGCCCTTGATGACGTCGCCGAGCGCTGTAGTATTTTGGCTAAGCGTAGTTAGCCCGGAGTGATTCTCGTAACCGATAATTTCACCGAACTCTGGACTTTTGACGATAATATTACCAACAATGCGCTCGTTACCGCCAATTGTTTCTAGGTCAAGAATACCGATACCAGGAATCATGTCGCTGTCTTTGGTAGTAAACGAGCGGCCGAATAGTTGGTATAAACCGCAGATAACTAACATTGGTAAATCGTCGTCAGCTAATCGTTTGAGCTGAGGGGCAATCTTTTGCAGGTCGTCACTAATTCGTAACTGTCCGGAGTCCTGTCCACCGCCGCCGATGATTAAATCAACATCGTCTGGAAAAGCATCGCCAACGTTGTATTCAATTAGTTTGGTAGTAAAACCACGCCATTCTAGCCGCCGCTTGAGAGTCAGAACATTGCCCCAGTCGCCGTAAATGTTCATATCGCGCGGATAAAGTTGCAAGATAGTGATAGATTGCGGTTGCTTTTTCATCGGATTTCCTCCACGTCGGTATAACGGGCTAGTAGTCGTCGTAATGCTAACATCGCGGTGTAGCTACAATAAATGCGCTTTGGCTGGCGAGTGTGTTTAGTGATAAGTTGGCGCAGCGCAACCGTCAGGTCAGTATCGACAAAATCGATAGGTACTTCGTCGTATTCTAGCCGCAGGGCCATGTCATAGGCGCGGACGCCAGATACAGCAGTGACGCCTTGTTCTTGTAAGCTATCGAAATCGACATCCCAGAGCCAGCTCATATCGCGGCCATCGGCGTAAGCATCGTTAATGGCTATCATAGTGGCGTAGTTTGCTGGATCAAACGAAGCTAGGGCTAAGCGGAAGCCAGCTGGGTTCTTGACCAATACTAGCTCGCAGGGTTGTCCATCTATTATTAATTGCTCGCCGCGGCCAAAAGCTGGCTTAATGTTTGATAGCGCTTCGAGCATAGAATCAACATTTAGACTATTACCGAGAATCGCACGCACTAAAGCAACGGCACCAGTGGCATTTTGTAGATTGTAGATGCCCCGCAAGTTTAGGTCTATCGAGTGATCGTTGCCACCAAAAGCGATAATGGCGTGTTGGTCTTTAAATTCCTCTAGGCTGGTGTCATCCGCGTATAATCTAGCCATACTTTGCTCGTTACTATGAAGAGAATCATCAGAAGGGAAAGTCTGTAAATATTTTGGATTAACACCAAAACTTCGCAGCGGTGATTTGATGTCGTTTACAAAATCAGGACTACTTAGTCGCGGGTCGTCGCGGTTAAGTACTACGCATTTTGTTGTGTTTATTGCAACATTGTGGAGGAGCTCGGCGGTATTATCAATCTCGCCGAAGCGGTCGAGCTGGTCGCGCATAACGTTGAGCAGCAAACAGTAGTTTGGCTTGATTGCTTTTACAAAGTGAACAGCATAGGCTTCGTCGAGCTCAAGCACGGCAATATCGGCGTTAATTCGTCCGTGCAAATCGACTTCGCCTAATAGCGCTGCTGCCACGCCGCGCGTGAAGTTGCTGCCTGTACGGTTAGTGAATACTTTCAGGCCTTGGCTTTCTAGTAATTCGACAACAATTTTGGTGGTGGTAGTTTTGCCGTTAGTGCCACTAACGAGTGCTACACCCATTGGTAGCTGCTGCAATGTGCGGCTGACAAAATCTGAGTCGATTTTTTCAATTACCAAGCCTGGTAAGGCTGAGCCGCTACCGCCGCGAATCTGTGCAGCTTTCTTAACAGTCTTCCCAAGCATAGTCGTGAGAGTTTGACGCATAAAATTCATTATACCTGTTTTTGGCGCATTATAGTAGCGTCCAAACGCTTTTTGAATTATAATAAAAAGCATATGTTTATTGTGGGCATGATTTCGTGGTGGTATAGCGTTGGTTGGAAGCGGGCAGCAGTAGATGTTTGGGAGTCTATCGAGCGCTCATACGCTACCTTTTCGCTGGGGCTATTCCTGAAGACGCCGTTTGCGCCGTGGCGGCAAATTTCAGCCGGGAAAGTACGCGGACCAATCGGGGTGCAGCTGCGGGCATTTTTTGATCGCTTGGTATCGCGGATTATTGGCGGCTTTATAAGGATAATAACGCTGCTGATAGGTGTAGCAGCCTTGTGCTTGATGCTGTTGATTGGTTTGTTGCGTTTAGCGATTTGGCCGTTGGTGCCAGTGATGCCGGCAGCAATGGTTATTGCGGCAATATCGGGGTGGATACCATGGCATCTTTAGGTACTTTTAGATATGCGTCTCAGCGAGCCAGCGAAGCGCGCTTTGGGCGGCTGCTGTCGCCG
The DNA here is from genome assembly GCA_963531145.1 of uncultured Candidatus Saccharibacteria bacterium. GTDB lineage: Bacteria > Patescibacteriota > Saccharimonadia > Saccharimonadales > Saccharimonadaceae > Saccharimonas. Next base: position 5,161 of record CAUSEX010000006.1, on the reverse strand, counting down.
ATGATTGCAAAAAGTCTTTCATGGTTAGCGTTATTGCTAGTGGTATCGGGTACTATGCTAGTAACTATGGAGCGTCTGTCGTTAGGCTGGCTGTGCGGCGCTCTGGCGGCAGTATTATATATGGCGGTGAAATTTTATAATTGGCACGTTCACGATCTGCCAGCTGGTAAGGGCGGTTCGGTTGATGATTTGTTAGCTGGCGACGTGTTAGGTCGGTTGTCGCGAGAACCGAATGTGCGAGAGATTGCTAAAGTAATTGGTGAGGTGCCAAGCGGCCAATTCATGGGGGTACGGCTTGGTATGACGCCGTCATTTTTAGCCACTATCGCTGAGAGTTCGACGATTTCCGTTGACGAACTGTGGAGCGTAGCTGACGACATTCGCCAAGCCAATCAACTAGACCGTATCAGCGGTGCGGTATTGGCTGTTGCGCTAGTGCGCAGCTTTCCGAATTATCAATCGATAATAGCACAAACTCATCTAGGTGATGAAGACTTGGATGCTGGTATTTTGTGGCAAGAGCATTTGATGGAGATTGTTCGGCATTTTGGCCAGCGCCGGCGCACTGGCGGTTTGGCGCGCGATTGGTCGTTTGGCTGGATTCCGCATCTTGAGCGATTCGGGCAAAATATCAGCGAGCAAATTGGCGCTAGCCGTAATACCTTGTCGATTGACATACCATCGCACGTGCAGGTGATTGATCAGCTAGTGGAAGCTTTTGGCACTGGCGGTCGGCAAAACGCAGTTCTTATCGGCCAAGCTGGCGTCGGCAAAACATCAGTGATTCATGCCTTCGCGGAACGAATTTTGGACGCTGATGCGAATGTACCCGAAAATCTTCGCTTCCGCCAGATCTTCATTCTTGACTCGGCATCGTTGATTGCGGCAGCGCCAGGTCGCGGCGAGCTCGAAAACTTAATCATGCAGGTTTTAGGTGAAGCTTACAATGCCAAGAATATCATTGTTTGCCTCGATGACGCGCAGTTATTTTTCGAAGAGGGCGTGGGGTCAGTAGATCTAACAAATGTTTTACAGCCGATTTTAGATGCTGGCAGGCTACGCTTAATTTTAAGCATGGACGAACAGCGCTATCTCGAAATTAGCCGCCGCAACCCGTCGCTAGCTAACTCGCTTAACCGTATTAATGTCGCCGAAACCAATGAAGCAGAGACTAAAAAGGTTCTGCAAGAACAGTTGATCGCTATTGAGTTCAACCGCAAAGTTACCTATATGATCCAAGCGATCAATGAAGCTTATCGCTTGAGTCAGCGTTACATTCACGATATAGCTATGCCTGGCCGGGCGCTTAAGTTGCTAGAGTCGGCAGCCAGTTTCAGCGAGTCGGGCATCGTGACCATGAATTCTGTGCAGCAAGCGATCGAGCGGACAATGGACGTTAAAGTTAGCGTGGCTAATACGACCGAAGATCGCGAGCGGCTGCTGCATATGGAGGATTTAATTCATCAAAGAATGGTCAACCAAGTTCGCGCCGTTAATGTTGTTAGCGATGCCTTGCGCCGGGCACGTGCTGGCGTGCGTAACGAGAATCGGCCGATTGGCACTTTTCTGTTTCTCGGGCCAACCGGCGTTGGTAAAACAGAATTATCCAAGGCGCTAGCTGACGTTTATTTTGGCGGCGAAGGCAAAATGATTCGCTTGGACTTAAACGAATTTGTTCGCGCCGAGGATGTCGCTCGTTTAATCGCTGATGGCGCGGATGACCCGATGAGCTTGACTGCGCAAGTAATGAAACAGCCTTTCAGCGTGGTGTTGCTCGACGAGATCGAGAAGGCCGCGCCAGAAGTACTGACCACGCTGCTGCAATTACTCGACGAAGGGATTTTGCGCGATGCCAAGAACCGTGAGATCAGCTTTCGCGACGCCATTGTAATTGCTACTAGTAACGCTGGCGCTGATAGGATTCGCGAATACATTGAACGAGGTTACAAACTTGAACAATTCGAGCAGCAATTTATCAACGAGCTGATTAGTTCTAACCAATTCCGGCCAGAATTTCTCAATCGCTTTGACGAAATTGTACTCTTTCGTCCGTTTACGCCAGCCGAGTTGGTGCAAGTGCTTGATCTGATTTTGGCTGGCGTTAATAAAACCCTATTGCCGCAAAAAGTGTCAGTGACTGTTGATGACGACGCCAAACAGCTTCTCGTTCAGCAAGGATACGACCCGCGGCTAGGCGCTCGGCCGATGCGCCGCGTCGTTCAGAAAGCGGTGGAGAATACTATCGCTAAGCTCATGCTATCGGGGGCGGTTAATCCGGGCGATTCGGTGAACATTGATGCCGAGCAAGTACGGCGAATTTTTGAAGAATCTGAATCGCAAGTAGTTCCATTGCAAGGCGATGTGCCTAACCAGCAGAACCAAGCTTAAGAAAGTTTTCTAACAAGAGTTTTGGCGGCGCGGCGGTTGACTGGCGCAACAATGCCAACGGCTAGCGCGCCAATACCGCGCACGAGCGCCCGTGCTTTGGTTTTGTAGCGTTCTTTTTTGCTGAGGGACGTATTAGTGGTATCAAGCTGCGGCGACTCGGACCAGAATGCTAGCCGCACCGCTCTGACGCCGAGTGCTAAGCCTCGCTTTTTATTGCCGGCAAGCGTCTCGGCGTAGCTGGCTCGAGCGGTAAAATTAATATCATATTGATCAATACGATTTAGTCCGTCGGCATGTTCGTGCGAATCCTCGAGTTTTTCTAGTCCGTAACGAAAAGTTTCAACAGTCTCGGTATTATTTTCTGGAGTATCAAAAGTTTCATCGCTTGCTATGCGCGACAATTGCATGGTTGCCAGCATGGCTGCGCTAGCTCCCAGTTCGCGCAGCGTGCTGCGATTTGGTTCTTGTTCAGCTAAAGCTTCATGTTGATCGACTGCCTCAGCAAGCCATTTTTCAGCTTTTTCGTAGTTACCTAAATGACTATAGGCATTACCCGCGTCGCGCGCCATCCTAGCCTTTTCGGATGGATCTGATGTTACATTATATGCCATTGTCGCTAGTGTCGCAGCAGGGTAATAGGATCTATCGCGAGTTGCTTGCACGGTCGATTTTGAAAGTTCGCCAAAATCCGACTCGCTGTCTTTAGTCTCCATACCTATATTATAACATAAACAATTATCTAATACAAGGTATGCGTTTCGTATTTTTGCCGGCAATTACCCCGCTAGTCGCCAAGGCTTATTTTGATAGTGACGTAGCTAGTTGGCTCGTGGTCGAATTTATTGGCGTCTATTTTGGCGTACGGTTTGGCTATCTCGGAGGTGCCGTATGTATAATCTTTATGCAGCGCCTGTGGTATAACGCTCAGGTATAAAATATGGCCGTTAGTATCCTTGAACGTATCGCTTTGAACGATAGTATCTTTATCTTTCGTACTGATAAGCGAGAAGCCGGCCTCTTTAATTTTTTCGGTTAAATCCATACGAGTTTTACTTACGGAAGTATTATGTCCATACTCTGTAGTGATAGACTTATCATTTGAAATATTACTTTTATAAACCGCCAGTCTATACGATTCATCTAGCTTCAAATTGCTATATATACTATGAATTTGGTTATAGCGGGCAGTGTTGGTGTATTCTACGACCATTCTGTCGACTAGATATATGCTCATAGCTGTTAGCCAAAAAAGCACAAAAACCAATACTGCATACACCAGTAAGCTGCGGCGCACCATGAAGTGAGTGTCTGTTTTTGTAATGTGTTTGACACGCTGCTTGCGAGTCTTCTTGGAGGATTTATTTGCCTTAGTAACCATAAACATAGTGTAGCATACCGATGCGATTATTGGCTAAGTATAGTCGTGGTGACAGATGATCCGTTGATTATTGCGCCGGACAGCAAAGGTTGTTCCGTGGCTCTATTCGGATCAAGCGGCTGGCGGCCTAAATTGTTGACGCTATCAACGAGGCTAGGGAAATTCTTCGCCAAATCATTGTACGGCCTGCCATCAGGTATCGTACTATCGGTGGTGATGAATACCCAGCCGGCATTGCGCTGGCGCGATAAATTGATTATTTTTTGGTAATCGCTAGCCTTTGCGGCATAAATCGTATGGAAAATACGATGGGAATTAGCTGGGTCGTTTTCAAAGGCAGAGTAAGCGGTCTTATAGTTATTAATATATTCATCAGCAGTGCCTTCGTTAGTCATGAAAATATCAGCGTATGGCGCAATCGCATCGGTGATGTGCGTACCAGGATTGGCAACGACTAATTTGTTGCCGTAAGTGCTTTTCGTATAGTTATACAATTCTGCCATGTAAGCCGTTGCGCCGTTATTTCTGGATGATATCTCGTCGAAGTAAAACCCGTGAATTTTATCTGTCCCGTAAAGTTCAATGAACTTAGCCATCGCGGCTTTAACTTCGGCAATTGGGCGAGTCTGCTGAACGGTGCGAATGTAAGCGACAGTCTTGAAACCAAGCTCGGCGTTCTTTTTTAGCAGCCGCACATAGCCTGGGTCGAGCTTGGCGTTAGGACTGCCGTCTGCCATGATGAGTGTATACGGGATTTTGCTGCTGCCTGCTGCATGAACAGCTTTCCAGTAGTCAGAGAACTCGCTGCCGCCAGCTTCAGCGAGCGGATAAACGTATGATAGCATAAAGACCGATTGAGCGTTGACTGTAGTAGAAGGGTTGGTATTTGTTTTATTGACCATGCCAGCGACAGCGTTACTAAGGGAGACGGTGTAGGTCTTACCCTTGCCGTCAGTGCCGGCATTGGTATCAACGTAGAATTTGGCGCTGGTTTCTCCGGCTTTAATAACCACTCGCTGGCTGTCCCAGCGGACGTTGAGATTATTTGGATTGCTAGTGTTGTGAGTGATTTTGATATCCGCGCTAACATCGGTACTGGCTGCTTTGTCTAGAGTTGCCGTGTAAACAGCGGTTTCGCCTTCTTTGACGTTGGTTGGTCCATGAAGAGTAATTTTTGGCGCAGTCGCAGCAGGACTGATTATTCCCGCGCCAGTACCGCCGCCCAAATCATCAACTACCGACCCGCTAAATCCGCTGGTGACGCTCTCTTTATGTCCTTTTTTGTCGGTGTAACTGGCTTGGACGATGACTTGCATACCGAGGTGGTCTTTGGTTTGCGCGAGAGTTTTGCCAGTTCCCAAGAATTTGCCGTAAAATTCGTACCATCGGTAAGTA